>JADGEC010000123.1 GCA_016744575.1 Sulfurimonadaceae bacterium
TGATATTTGCTTTGTCATCGATCATGTTCATGATGAGCTCTTTTAAAATTAGTTTAATGATTATCACTATAACTATATGAAATATAGATCTAATACTTCATTAAAGACGGATCTAAAAGCTCCAAATAGCTCGATCTACTTTCAAATCACACTCCTGGGCCTTAGACCTACTATTCAATGGCAGGTCCTAGGTCTTTCTCTGTAGCAGCATGAGGATCTTTAGGGGTATAAAGTAGTAAGTCATCATCTGATGTCCTTCATTCAACTCTTAATAGGAACCGATCAAATGGCTTATACCTGATTACGGCTTTTGAAGGCTGCGTAAGGTCAGTTGTTATGTTATAATCAATATTAAAAAATGCATCTAAGACTTGGGGCCATATATGAAAAAAAGTGACACAAATAAGATCTCTAAAGAGCAGTTGAAATATCTAAGACTGCTGTCAAAAGACTACCCGAACCGTGCTTCAGCATCTACCAGAATAATCAACCTGCAAGCCATACTGAACCTTCCCAAAGGAACAGAACACTTTTTGTCAGATATTCATGGAGAGCATGAACCTTTCTTTCATGTCCTAAAAAATGGCTCTGGAGTCATCAAAAACAAAATAGAGTCGTTGTTTGACAAAGAATTGACTTCCGCACAGATGAAAGAGCTGGCTACCTTAGTCTATTATCCGGCAGAGATCATCGATAGGCGACAGGATAGCGGGGATATCAGTGAGTTTTATGAGATAAATCTTTATCGTCTGATACGACTGACTAAACTGGTCACGGCAAAATATACAAGGATGCAGATCAGAGAGGCACTTCCAAAAGAGTTTGCCTACATCATAGAAGAGTTACTGCATGACTACGATCAGACAGGCAACAGCTATTACAGTGAGATCATCAAGACCGTTATAGAGTTAGACAGAGCGGATAAGTTCATAGTGGCATTGGCAGAACTGATACAACGATTCGCCGTAGCGCATCTGCATATCATCGGCGATATCTATGACAGAGGAAATGGTGCACACCTCATCATGGATAGACTGGTAGACTATCACTCGCTAGACATCCAATGGGGAAACCACGATATCGTGTGGATGGCTGCCGCTGCAGGTTCCCTGGCATCGATAGCGACTGTCATCCGAATATCACTTAGATATGCGAACATCGAGACACTTGAAGAGGGATATGGCATCTCTTTGCGTCCCCTCTCTGTACTTGCAAAAGATCATTATAGTGGAGATCCCTGTACAAAGTACAAGCCAAAGCTAGCAGAAGACGACCCCAAATATACTCAAAAAGAGAGAGATGAACTGGCGATGATGCAAAAGGCTATCGCTATCATACAGTTTAAGCTCGAAGCCCAGTTGATCAGTAAGAACCCGCAATGGGGTATTCAAAATCGTACTATATTAGAGGCAATAGACCTAAAAAAAGGAACGGTCACTATCGATGATGTAGAGTATCCGCTTAACGATACAAATCTTCCTACCTTTTCAGAATCTACTCCCTATGAACTCAACAGCAGTGAATTAGAAGTAATAACGCAGCTTCAGAAGAGCTTTCTAAAAAGTGAGAAGCTTCAAAGACATACAAAGATGCTCTATGATCAGGGATCAGTCTATACCATCTATAATAACAATCTTCTCTACCACGGATGTATTCCCATGAACGAGGATGGGACATTCATGTCTATCCACATCGATGATGATAGTCATAAAGGTAGAGAGCTGTTAGATGTATGTGACACCTACTCCAGGTCAGGGTACTTCTCGCAGGATGAGAAGTCACGAGAGTTTGGTCAAGGCGTCATGTGGTATTTATGGGCTGGAAAAGACTCTCCACTCTTTGGCAAAGAGAAGATGGCGACGTTTGAGAGCTATTTCATCGATGATAAAGCGGTATCTAAAGAGCCGAAGAACTGGTACTATGACCATCGAGACCTTGACGGTTCCATCACCAATATCCTCACTGAGTTTGATCTAGGTAATGATGCGAAGATCATCAATGGTCATGTCCCCGTCAAAGTCAAAAAGGGCGAAAGCCCTATCAAGAGTGGTGCGAGACTTGTGGTGATAGATGGCGGCTTCTCCAAAGCCTATCAATCGGTCACGGGGATAGCAGGCTATACTCTCATCTATAACTCTCAGGGCATGTCGATCGTCTCACATGGCTCGTTCAAATCTACAGAGGATGCTATAGAAAATGGAGCAGATATTGTAGGTTCATTAGAGACTATAGAGAAGCGGGCAGACAGAATGCTAGTCAGAGATACTGATGAGGGTAAGAGGCTGGCTGCAGAGATAGACGATCTCAAAGAGCTCTTTGAGATGTATAGTGAAGGTATCATCAAAGAGCATTGATACTACTATAGGAAGCTTGGGGTTTTCTATATCTTAGGACTATAGGACAAGTCACTACCTATAGATCCCTGATAAGAGTGCTACAATTTGTCACTTTCCCATCTCGATATCAAGACACTATTGATGCTCTACAGATCCTGGTGCCTTTCTACAGTCTATCGATCTTCAAAGGATAAAAGATGCCAAGACCTAAAAACAGAGATGAGCTACTAAGACTAAGCAATAGTGATTTCAATAAGATGTTAGGACTAATAGACTCTTTTGATAAAGAAGAGATCATAACTGGAAAGATACCATTTGAAGATAGAGATAAGAATATAAGAGATATCGTAGCACATCTTCATCATTGGCACTTGATGATGTTGGATTGGTACAAGGTGGGAATGAGTGGAGAAAGACCAGATATGCCTTCAAAAGGTTTTACTTGGAAGACTATAGCAGCATTAAACCAAGAGATCTGGGAAAAATATCAGACAACTGACTATGAAGAGAGTTTGAAGATGCTCAAAAGATCTTTTTCAGAGATCCAGGTATTAATAGATGGACACACTGATGATGAATTGTTTGAAAAGAAAAGGTATAGATGGACAGGTACGACATCATTAGGCTCATACTTGATCTCAGCGACATCTAGTCATTATGACTGGGCGATGAAAAAACTTAGAAAATATAAAAAAGCATTAAAGACATAATACATATTTAAAGTGGAACAAGTTGAAGCTGCACTTTTCAAAGCTATGGTCCGCTCTGAGGTATCAGAGTAAGTAAATGAGTGACAAGACCACTTGTCAGCGACGACGTCTTCTATGCGCACGCATCCTTTTGAGTCTTCGTCTGGTGTTGTCTCGAGTCCATACTTCCTCGACATCATCATCTTTTTGGGCTTTTGAGTACTGAGTCATAGGCTTTTTTAATTCCTTCATCTCTATGGTCCCTCCTCTATTCTATAAAAATATCTAAAGACTTCGATGTGTAGATATCAGATGTATAGTGATCATACCATAGCAGTGTTACAAAAAGATCATTAAAAAGATCGCTACTGATACTCACAGATAAATACATTCGAGTAAAATATATGTTGATTATCGTATTTATAAATTTAGACTATATTACTATCTATTTTAAAGCTCTGCAAAATATAATCCCACTGTACATATAACAAAGGAATACAATGACAAAAACACTTCTATCTATCGCGGCTATTACGGCGCTTCTTACATTTTCAGGCTGTTCAGCTTACCAAGACAACACAGGTATAGCTAAAGAGGATGCTAGCAACAAAGCAACAGAGACTATGGACAGCGCTAAAAGTAGTACAAGTGATGCAGTAGACAATGCAAAAGAGTCTGCTACAGATGCAGCTAACACTTCTACTGATAAAGCTGAAAGTATGACTGATAAAGCGGTAGAAGTCGCTGATGAGCATACTGATGGTTCTGCGACAAAAGTCATGGACGCGATCAAGTAAGCTAGATCTCTTGAGTTTGAAGGCCCGGCCTTCACTCGAAACGACCCTCCTCCAACCATCGGACCCAAAGCAACAAAAAAACTGACATACGTACCCTAAAAAAATGGGATCAGTTATTGACCATCATACAGACTTCGTGATCAAAAAACAAAACGATACTACACATATGAATATACAAACTACTGGGCACCTCTAATAACCCTGTGCATCATCAGCGTTTCATACGACTTTGTGATCAAGGCAGGCTCTTGTTAGCGTAACTGGTTACGGTGGCAAGAGGCTAACGCAGACTCACGATGTTGTATGTGACGCCCTTCGGGAGGACAAATAAGGTGCAAGCTTCTGCTCTAAACTCTTTTGAATTACCTACGGGTAGTCCTACAAGACCTTAAAGCAAAATCTCACACCTTCTTTATCCTCTGATGATATACAGGGTTATTAGAGGTGCCCTACTCTTATTTCAAGTCTACTGTTAACTCTTTATTAGTCAAGACCTATTATATGGTGATGATATTGTTTGATGATTGGAAGATGAAGACTACAACGTACAGCAACCGAAAAAGGTAGCTCTACATCGAGGGAGTGAAAGATCAGTGGCTGTTTATAGCAGCCCTATGCAAGAAGATCATAGCCAAGACTGACGCTTGTGTCTCTATCTATTGCTCAGGATACCTGCATGTGCTATTTGTGTAGCTTCACTATCAGGGTTTTTAATATATTTGATCGCCTCGTAGTTTTGCTTCACAGCAGCTATCTGGACCTCTTTATCTGGGTTCTCAATAAACTTGATCGCTCTTGCATCCTGCTTCACAGCAGCTATCTGAACCTCTTTAGTCGGGTTTTTGATGTATTGGATAGCGTGGTAGCTCTCCTTCACAGCAGCTATCTGGACCTCTTTAGCTGGATGATCCATCTTTTTGATCGCAAGATAACTTTGCTTTACCGCTTCTATCTGTTTCTCCGTGTCAAGAGAAGATGCACCGACCTCACTAAGACCTATTAGTACTAACCCCATCACGACACTGCTGAAGACATTTCTTTTCATGTGTCAACTCCTATCTATATATTTGAAAAGATTATATGATACTTGACCTGTCACATTACTTAAACTAATATAAACTTATTAGTTTTTATAAACTTTTTTTAAGTATTCTTTATGGTTTAAATATATTTAAGCCTATTGGTATATCATCCTTATCGAAGGTCAAGAAGTAGGTCTTGAGATTATGGTAGAATCTTATACATCAGATAATCTAACGATATATATATGTTTAATAGGTTTTTACAGGCTATCTGATAAATCAACAAATATGGAGAATTTTTTATGAATAAAAGTATTATGATGATGTTCATCTCACTGTTAGTCTTCTCTAGATCCGTATTCGCTTGCGGTTGGAGTGTCACAGTCTTAGAAAAAGACGATACAGTCGTATCTATCAATCTGGGGTGTGTCGTACCAGAAAAGACACCTTTTGAGATACCAGGGGTCGCAAGTTGTAATGTATTTAATGATGGAAAGATATATACTGTATGTACCTATGAAGACACCGATAACTCAGTTGCAGTCACACCTCTGAATGACAGCACTTTGGGCAAGATGTCTAATATGATGATATTTGATAACAAGGCAGAAGAGATGTCCAAGCAGTACCTTGTCATCACTATGTGCTCTGATCTACTGCCTGACTCGTAAGCCTTACATCTTAAAGTGAGATCTATGACGACAGTCTCTGCTCATTGAGCAGTCGTCATGCTCTTTAAGGCTGTACGGTCGTAAATCCTGAACCAAGCCAATCCTGTAGACCACCTCGATACCAAAGGATCTTCTCTTTTGGATAGCCCACTTCCACCAACGCTTCGATCGCCCAAACAGACTGCACACACCAGTTCCCATTACAAAACACTATTGCCTTTTTTGCCTCTGAGAAGTCTAGTTTATCATCTTTGTCTCTTTTGACGTTCAGGTGTTTTAAGACTTCGGCATAATCTTTAGGAAAGTCTTCGTCTTCCATCACATCAGAAAAAGGGATGTTGATAGAGTGAGGGATAGTGATCTTTTTATACCATTTAGGTTTTCGTGCATCGACTAGAGCATAACTCTCTGGTTCGAACTCTAATAACTCCAAGAACTTAAGTACTTCTATCTCACCGACTGTCTGGATATCATCATCGATCTTGATCGGCTGTATCACACCAACAGAGGTGACGAAGTTCTTCTTGCACTCAGCAGGAACACTCAACGCCGCCAAGTCCCCGCCAAAGATGTTCTCGGGTGTGATTCCTACCTTGTGACAATTAGGGTGCTTGAGTCTTTTGATGTAGACTTCCTTGTCCTTATATGTCGTCTCTACTCCGGCAAATTGAAAAGTCTTTACGTCTTCATTTGCTAAAAGCATTGATGATAATATGCCAATCACAATAGCTACTCTCATGTTTTTCCCCTTTATGATCCGAGGAGTATAATATAATTTTATATAATAATGAGTTTATTCTGGAACAAGATGTGTTTTGGGGATGAATACTTTCAGGTGAGGACGATCGTAGCTCTATGCGACAGGATCCCATCATCAAACAGTACAGAAGGATCGTACAGGCTTTACTCTCTTTTTAGATCGACTTCATCAAGTATGCTATAAAAACCTGCAGGCTCTCTGCTACCTATGTCTTCATGAATGATCTTGCCACATGGGGTCAGAAAGTAGTGTCTGGGAACACCCTGCGTGGCAAAACGCTTAGGGATCTTATGTTGATCTCTGGAAAGGTATAGAAGTATATAGTCTTCTTGTAAGGTATCTATGACCTCTTTTTTAGAAAGCGTCTTCTCTTTAAACAGGTCACAAAACCTGCACACATCTGCACCTATAAAAAGATAGACATCTTTCTGCTCTGTTTTAGCTTTTGATAAAGCTTTATCGTAGTCATGCATCCAGTCTACTGTAGAGCCATAGAGTGATGCGCCAAGGATCAGTGCAAGTATAATCATTTTCATAAGTGGTATTTTACAAGACAATGATTAAAGTGCACTTCTATCATAATTTAATTAAGCTAGATCATATTAATGATAAGTCTTTAAGATTAGCCATACATATCATATATGGTGTGGACCCAAGTACACACGAGGTCAAAGCCAGCTACTGAGCTGACATCACTACCTTTTATACAAGACGCTTAAAAGCAGATAGAGCGGACTTTAGTGGAACGATTCTGAGATCTCTATAGACGCCGTTGTCAAAAGAGTCAATATATTGATCTATACAACGCTTTAGATCTTACACTACGATCTTATTTCACAGACTTTTTCAGATTATGAAGATATAGTTTCACTAATAATAATCATATAAATAATTGATAGGTGAGGGTCACATGAGGTTTAGCGATAAAAAAGTCATATTATTTGATCTTGATGGTACACTCGTAGACAGCGCACCCGATCTTGCGTTGGCAGTCAACCATATGTTAAAGACATTAGAGCGTGAGACGTTTAGCACAGAACTAATACGTACATGGGTAGGTAATGGTGCACAGACACTTGTCAAGCGTGGACTTTCTGGAAGCCGTATCGTAGATGATACGATAGACCCCGAACTATTTGCACAAGCACTAAAGATCTTTTTAGATTTTTATGCGAAAAACCTAGCGGTCACTACCGTCACCTACCCCAATGTATTGGCTACACTTAAAGCATTAAACACAAAGAAATATCGTTTGGTCCTTGTCACCAACAAACCTTATGACTTTATCGACCCTTTGCTTGACGGTCTCGGCTTAAATGGACTGTTTGAGCTTTGCCTTGGTGGTGACAGCTTAAGTAGACGAAAACCTGACCCGATGCCTCTTTTACATGTCTGTGAACGTTTAGGTGTCAAGGTCTCAGAGTGTGTGATGGTAGGAGATTCTAAAAATGACATACTCGCTGCCAAAGCTGCAGACATGCATAGTATCGGGGTCACTTACGGTTACAACTATGGTGAGCAGATCGATATCTATCGTCCAGACAGTGTGGTAGACGATCTATCAGAGATCATCGCACTTTTCGATAAGTAAGAGTACGCTTATGGCTAAAGAGCAAAGAGACCTATCGACTAATAAGGCAAAAATAGCTGTTGTAGGCGGTGGCATCGCTGGTTCTACCATCGCTTTATATCTTAGCGAGATCGGTCTGGATATCACACTTTTTGAAAAAGGACCCAGTCTTGTCAATGGCCCGCCAGTCTGTCATCTACATGCAGGCGGAAATCTCTACCGTGAGATATCAGACCAGCAGTGCGTGACCTTGCTAAAAGAGTCCATAGACCTCATACGTTTCTACCCAGACGCCATCGACCATCGTCCGACAGTGATCGCAGTACCTACAGATGATAGCGGCTCACCAAAAGAGCTTTACTCTCGTCTAAATATGCTTCAGGCTGAATACACCGCGTTGATAGATGTTGATGAGAAAAACAGGGTATTAGGTGAAAGCAGTGATTACTTTAGACTCTATGAGCGTGAAGAGATAGAAGCCCTCAAGAATGAAAAGGTCGTGGACGAACCAACACAGATGGACCACTGGATGATCCCGGTCGCTAAAAACATCGATCTGGAGAAGGTACAGTTTCCGCTTATCATGGTGCAAGAGTATGGGTTAAACCTGTTTCGACTTGCTTCAAGTGCAACACTCACATTAAACGAGAAAGAGAACTGTCAGGTACTCTTAGAGCATAAGGTGACAGATCTTACTAAGTCTGAAGAGGATGAGAGTTGGCTGGTAAAGTATCGGCACAAAGGAACGATCGAGCAAGACTCCTTTGACTTTTTGATAAATGCTGCGGGCTTCAGGACCGGGGACCTTGATAATATGCTTGGTTTTGAGCGAGAGCGATTTGTCGAGTTCAAAGCTGCCTATGTAAGTCAGTGGGAGGGTTGTGACAGCACCTGGCCGGAAGTGATCTTCTATGGTGAGCGTGGTACGCCAAAAGGTATGGCCCAGTTCACGCCCTACCCCGGCGGATATTTTCAACTTCATGGTATGACAAAAGAGATAACACTTTTTGAGGATGGACTCGTCAAAAGTTCACAACAAGATGCGCAACCACAACTAAAGACGAAGTTCATAGAGAAGATAGAGAACGAGTGGGACCCTTCAGATATAAAGAGGCGAAGTGAGTCAGCCATCGAGCATCTGGCACAATACATCCCTGCCTTTGACAGTGCAAAGGTCGTTTCAAAACCTCTATATGGTGCGCAGCAGATCCCCGGTCTTGATGCTGATCTTCGTGCCGCCAATGTCTCATTTGTAGATGAGTATTATGCACGCTGCGAGATCGTCAAAGCCTCTTCGGTATTGAGTATGGCAGATACGATCACCAGACAGCTGATCACCTTAGGATATGTCGATGAGAGCGTGCATAAAAGAAGAGGCTTTTCAACGATGGAAGAGCTCGACAGAGGCGTGATCAGCAGGCAGGCAGAATCATTGTGCAGAGCTCGTGATTATCCTGTTGCTTTGACACAGAGAAGTGCGGCCGCTCATCATATGAGTGCCTGAACGACAAGGATAAGATATGCAGATAAGGACATGGGTCATCAAAGTCGCATATACAAGCGCATTGGAGAGGCTGATGAGACTGGTCCATAAAGGTGAGCTTGAAGAGCTTTTTCTTTGTCAGGTCAATGCAGACGGTGCAGTGAACGAGCAGTATAAAAAAGATGATGTGCTCGCTATCTTGTCTTC
>JADGEC010000013.1:0-31715 GCA_016744575.1 Sulfurimonadaceae bacterium
CTATCTTTATGAACGACAAAGCCGCCAATATACGATTCATCTGTCTTAGAGTGTATGATATCTTCCACAATACTTAGTGCTGACCCCTCTTTAAGTAGTTCAATAAACGATGCCAGCTTATCATCCTCACAAGTGACACCGGCTTCCACCCTCCCATCGAGAAGGTTCCTAACAAAACCATCAAAGCCCAACTGTTGTGCGTTCCGCTGTACGGTGGCTCGATACCAGACACCCTGGACCTTACCACTTATCAAAAATCTATGACTATTCATAAAAGATAGTATACAATCCCATCATGAAAAAAGAACATACGATCCTGGGCATAGACCTTGGCGGATGCATGAGCGGCAATAGTGCTTATGTGTATGCCAAGGTCACTGACGATGATATAAAGATCATCGAACACTTCAAAGAACCCCGCAGTAAAAGCCCCAACGAGTGTGCTGCGTTTTTACAGGCGGCACTGACTCGGCATGATGTAGACGCTATAGCTATTGATGCACCATTAAGCCTTCCTCGAAAGCTACTCGACTCGGGAGCAGTCACTAAGAAGCGTGAAGGAAGCGGAGAGATCATCAACCCCTATCTTTTTCGCGACACTGACCACTTTATCTATCAGCGCTTCGGCCTCCGTCCTATGCCACCTGCAGGAGACCGTATCGGTCGTCTGACAGCCCGTGCCATCGAGATGCTTCATAATAACCACTACGACTTTCCCAATATCACACTCCAAGATCGCAAGATACCTATCTATGAGGTCTATCCCAAACAGATCGCTCAGGCTTTAGGTCTAACGCATTATAAAAAGGACCCCAAACAGCTCTTTGAGCTGATCGGCTGTGAATCAGATGAAAGCTTTGATGAACATCTCCTAGATGCCCTTTTGTGTTCCTATGCTGGGCACAAGATACTTCAAGGAGAGACACTCTATCCTCCAGAAGAAGCTGCTAAAGAGGGATGGTGTTTTCCACTGATCGGCTAAAAGGTACGATCTGCTATGATACGGCATGAAAAAATACATCCTTTTTGACAATGACGGCGTGCTCGTAGAGACCGAGAAGTGGTACTATACTGCCAATGTAGAGATACTCAAGACAATGGGTCTCGATATCAGTGATGAGCGCTACCGCGAGATCATGATCAATGGAGAGAGTGCCTTCTTAGTCGCTGAGGAGGCAGGTTTTGATGCTATCACCGTCGAACAGCAGCGAGATAAACGTAATGAGCTCTATCAGCACTATATACGTACTGAGGATATTGAGATCGATGGAGTCGGAGCTATGCTGACCGCACTCGCCAAAAAGTACCGTATGGGCATAGTCACTTCATCGAGACGCGCTGATTTTGACCTTATCCATGCATCACGTGGTCTGACTGAGCATATGGAGTTTGTCCTGTGCAGTGGTGAGTATGCACGTGCCAAACCTTATCCAGACCCGTATCTTAAAGGATTAGAGTTATTCGGAGGTGAAAAGCATGAAGCGGTCATCGTGGAGGACTCAGAGCGCGGTCTTCGCTCCGCAGTCAGTGCCGGCATAGACTGTGTGATCGTCAAAAACCATTTTACGGCTTTGCATGACCTCTCTGAAGCCACCCATAACATAGAGACCCTGCACGAGTTGGAAAAGTTATTAGATCTATAGGCTAAGATCAAAAGTGCGTTTATACGCCTCTTCAAGAGCCACTGACCTGTCTTTATAGTCGATAAGGTCACCGATCTCGACAGTGATCATAGCAGGCTCTTCCGGTCTTTTGTTTAAGACATCATCAAGCACACTGTTCGCATTAGTACGTATGTAGATCGGTAAGATAGGCAGCCTGTTCTTCATAGCTATGATACGGGCACCATCTTTGAATTCGGACAGATCATCTTCTGTCTTGTTACGTGTACCCTCTGGAAAAAGAAAGATAGAATCCCCATTTTTGACATGCTTCTTAATATCACTGAAGAAACCACCCATCTGTCTGGATTCTCTATCAAGAAGGATACTCCCACCATTTCTGGTGAACATGCCAAAAAAGAATGAGTCATAAAGCTCTTTTTTCGATATCCAGTGACCAAAGAGGGTCGTATCCTTGAGTGCCAGCTCTACGATAAGCGGATCGATGGTGCTTCGGTGATTGGAGATCAGTAAGAAACTGCCATCTTTAGGCAGTTTCTCCAGCCCTTTGGTATCAACACCAATACCCAACTTGGAAAGAAGCGTCTGGGCATACTCCAATCGAACATGCTTTTTCTCTGCACCGATAGATATCTTCTTCAGTCTATAACCATACCAATTCGTCAGAAAAGTAGCATAGAGTGCCATCTTTATGCGATTATAGTTCAATTTGTCGACTTGTTTATAAGGGATTGGTCCTGCACGTATCATGGCCTTTGAGATCAGTATTATATATAGGGTACCTCTAATAACCCTGTATATCATCAGAGGATAAAGAAGGTGTGAGATTATGCTTTAAGGTCTTGTAGGACTACCCGTAGGTAATTCAAAAGAGTTTAGAGCAGAAGCTTGCGCCTTATTTGTCCTCCCGAAGGGCGTTACATACATCGATGAGACTTTACTCGATGAGAAATATGCATTTAGCATATTTCTCATTCGAGGTATCGTTAGACCCTTGCCACCGTAACCAGTTACGATATCTCCCGTAAAGAAGATGTGAGGTCCCTCACATCTTTAGGGAGTAAGGTAAGACAAGATAGCTCACATCTGAACTGCCTTGATCACAAAGTCGTATGAAACGCTGATGACACACAGGATTATTAGAGGTACCCTATTCTAGAGCAAATCTTATCTAAAGAGTGAAGAATCCAAGTTTAATATCTATCAAAAAGTAAATATCAGCGCTTCTGTCTCTCTTTTTGTTTGGCATAGTTGGTCGCATCGACGACGTCGCCGATGATCGCACGATGGTAGTCATAAGGTTGTTCTATATGGCTTATGACATAACGACCTCCCGAAGTCGTGACCACTTCCAACGTCCCGACATCAAGAACGCTTTTAAGATGTACATTGAGAGGCTTGATATAGATGGTCCTGATCTCCTCAAGTCTGATGGGAAACATCTCGCGCTTCTTATGCCCTTTATGGATGATGAGTCGCTCCTGTGTCAAGACACAGTGATAGGAGGCTTTCTCCCGTATCTCCTGGATATGCATATAAAGCGTCCTTAAGATCAAGACAACACCGATGATCCCTATCTCATACTCATAGCCGATAAACAGCAGTAAAAAACCAAGTGCATAGAGCGATATGATACCGTTATAAAAGCTCTTTGATATATCAGCCGACACCAGGATAGTCTCGCCTTTATGCAATATCTTCTCTATGGATCTCATCTGCAGCTCTTTCAAGGTCTTCATCGACCAACGCCCATAGACAACTACGGACTAATATCGAGATCATGACCTATGCGTAGTATTTGACCAGTAACGCTGCTCCTTTAATAGGGGCATCCTCTAATTCACTTATGATGATCTTTGTCTGTTCTCTTGATACTGAAAGTGCATATTTGGCAACACTTTCGTTGATGATTTCGAGCAGATACGGGTTCTTATGGATGACACCGCCTCCAAGGACTATGATCTCGGGGTTTATAAATGAGATGATCGAACCAACAGCAAAAGAGAGCGCATCATGAAAGTCTTCCAAGATAGTCTTGGCCTCATCACTCTGCATCTCTTTAAGGCTCTGCAAAAGCTCCTCACCGACTGGAAGTCGGTGATGCTCTATCTTGCGAGTCAATGCCGAACCCGAACAGAAAGCCTCGATGCAGTGATGATTCCCACAGCCACAAGGTATCTCTGAGTACTTATACGGTGCGTGTCCGATCTCGCCTGCGAGATTATGAGAACCCTTGACCAGTTTTCCCCTCTCGACAATAGCTGATCCAAAGCCAGTCCCTACCGATGCAGCCACCATTGTCGTGTCGCACTCCCAGTACTCATATTCTGCCAAAGCTGCACATTTGAGGTCATTGTCTATATAGAGGTCGATACCATGCTCTTTTAAGAAGTACGCCTGGATGTTTGGCTCATCGACTTTTATATTGGGAGCGGAGAGAATAACACCATCATCCACCTGACCGGCGTAAGAGATCCCGATCTTTTTTACCGCGTACTTCGAGATGATCGACTCGATAGCTTCGATCAGCCCTATATCTTGACTGCTCATCGACTCAGAGCTGACAATCTTCTCATCTTCACCTATAATATTACAACGGATATTTGTCCCGCCTACATCTATAGCAGCTATCATCTTACTCCTTCACACTTTTTATATTATACCCGATCACTCTCCACTAAGCCTCTGCTCTATCTCGATCGCTTCGCTTTCCAATACTACAGCCTCTTTAAGTCTGCCCTGACTTTTATAGAAAAGTGAGAGATTACGCAGTGTCATCGCTACATCCGGCTCATAAGCATCGGGATCGACCTTCGCTAATGATCTCCTTATTCCTAGGGCATCGCGATAGGAGGACTCCGCCTCTTGTGATCTGTTTTGATCGCTATACAAGACAGCCAGATTGTTCAATGTTGTCGCAACATCTGGTCTATAGGCAGCGGGACTCTCTTTTGCCAGGGCTTTATAGGTACGTAACGCTTCACTATAAGCCGCCTCGCCCTCTTCCAATCTATCCTGGTTTCTATATAAGACAGCCAGGTTGTTAAGGGTCATCGCTACGTCCGGTTCGTAAGTACGAGGATCATCTTCTGCGAGTCCACGATATATCTCAAGTGCCTCACGGTAGGAAGCCTCTCCCTCTTCAAGACTGTTCATGTTCCCCTGCAAGACAGCCAGGTTGTTCAGTGTCATCGCTATATCCGGCTCGTAAGAGTGAGAGCGCTCTCCGAGCTCACGATAGATCTCCAGAGCCTCAGTGTAAGCCATACCAGCATCTTTGAGGCGCTTCTCATTACTATATAGATTAGCCAGATTGTTTAGTATCATCGCTACATCTGACTTATAGATATGCGGTTCCTCTGTTGCCAAAGACCTATAGATATCAAGTGCTTCCTGGTAAGCGTCTTCACTCTCTTGTGCTCTGTTTCGATCACTATATAAGACAGCCAGACTGTTCAGTATCATCGCTACATCCGACTTATAAGCAGTGGGATCCTCTTCGGACATCAATCTAAGCGTCTCAAGCAGTTCCCGATAGAAGAGTTCCGCATCCTCAAATCTGTTGTGATCACTATATAGGCGGGCCAGTTCGTTCATGGTCATCGCCATATCCGGTCTATACTTGGCAGGATCGTTTTTTGCCAATCCTCTATAGATAGCAAGTGCTTCAAGATAAGAGGATTCCGCATCCTCTACTCTGCCCTGCTCTCGGTATAAGACTGCCATATCATCAAGTAACATCACGACATCCAGGAGATAACTACTGCCATCTTCTTCAGCCAGACCTCTATAGATACCAAGTGCCTCACGATAAGAGAGCTCTGCCTCTTTCAAGCTATCTTGAGTCCAATACAAGACAGCTCTGTCATTAAGTATCATCGCTACTTCAGGTGCATAGATACCTATACCCGCTTTTTCCAGAGACTTATAGATGTCGGCAGCCTCGGTATAAGAGACTTCTGCCTCTTTAAACCTTTTCTGTCTGCTATAGACACCGGCCTGACCATTAAGGGTCATCGCGACATAGGAGTCATAAGTACGATGATCACTCTTTGCCAATGTCCTGCTGATCGCAAGTGCTTGGGTATACAAAGTCTCCGCCTTTGCCGATCTTCTCTGTGAACTATAGATATCTGCAAGTGCACTCAAGACCATCACTTTTTGGTCTTGTGTCAACGTCAACTCTTGTTCCGCAGCTTCCAACTGTTCGATCGCATCATCCTCTCTGTTTTGCGCAAAGAGATGATCGGCATATGCCAGTGAGCTACTGAACTCTCGTTCAAGATCGATCGAGCGCCTGTAGCTCTCATCAGCCTCTACATAGGCACCTAATATCTGATGAAGTCCCGCCTTGAGAAGGAGTACTTTTGCTTTTTCTCTACTCGTGCCTTTTTCAAGGTCAGCCTGCACCAAATACTCCAAAGCTTCCTCGACACCCTTGTCATTCAAAAGTTCGATGCCTATTTTGACACTCTCGACTTCACCACTAAAAGTCTCGATTCTCTCTTTAAGCTTCTCGATCTCACTACTATTAGCCTGTGATCTGTCGATGACGTAGTCCATCTCTTCGACATCAGGACGCGCCTCTTGATAGTAGAGACTTGCGACCGATATCCCTATCACTGTAAGTAACGTAAACAGGATGAAGTATTTCTCTTTAGAGATACTTCCTTGATGTCCAGGATCACTCAGCCTCACAAAAAAGAGGATGAAAAGCACGATGACCCCTAAGAGTGCTAACAGTATGCTACCGCTTGCAAATGAGGGCCCGACAGCACTCCAAAACATCATCTCATACTCTGAGAGTGACGTCGCTTCAAGCTGCGCTTGTGCATACTTCCCGACCATATCTCCAGATCTCCATGCAATAGCTTCACGAAAGCTCAAGAGCATGATGGACAAGGAGAGCACCCAGTAGGTCATTCCCGCTGCAAATATCTTTAATGGAGCAAAGATAGACTTACGGACTATCTGTTCTAAAAATGCCATTTATCCTAACCTTATCTCTGATGGAACAGAGCACATCCTCTGTTTTGATCCATATGTACCCACTATCCATCGATCCATGGACCTATGATAGAGAGTTTTATAGTATTGACTTGATTTATAGCAGAATTACTTTTACAGAGGGCTAAGGAGCTAAACGGCTTAATGATGGAGAGAACGCTTTTGTACTGACTTGGACTCGCTCCCCGATCTTAAAAGTAGCTGCCTCAGCCTCATCAAGGACCACTTCGACTATCTGCTGACCGATCGCGACTACAGCGATATGGATGACATCGGCTTTGATGATATCGAGCAGTTCACCAGTGAGTGAGAACTTCTGACTTCCCTGTGTCTTAAGTAACACATCTTTTGGCGAGCCATCTTGAACGATCTTACCATGATCTAATACGATCACCCTACTCGCTAAGCGATAGATCTCACTGGGGTCATGACTTACCATGATCGTCGTCGTACCAAACTCTTTATGTAGAGTCAAGATATCATGCTGTAACTTCGTACGCATCTGTGGGTCCAGTGCAGAGAGCGGCTCATCCATCAATAAGAGTCTGGGACGTCTCATCAACGCCCGACAGAGTGAGACCCGCTGTTTCTGACCACCACTAAGGGTACGTGGCAGGCGTTCTTTTAAGCCGGTAAGCTCCGTCATCTCAAGCAGATGTCTACTCAATGCTTTGTCTTTGTTCGCATAAAGCAGGTTCTGCTCGACACTCATGTTGTCAAAGAGTGCATAATCTTGAAAGACAAGACCGATGCCGCGTTGCTGAGGAGGAAGAGACTTCTTTGGAGCAAGCCACAGTTCGTCATCTACAGTGACTGTGCCTACCGCCTCTTCAAGCCCCGCCAAAATACGCAACAAAGTAGTCTTACCACTTCCACTCTGTCCAGTAAGGGCGACAAAATCATGCTCTTTGATAACTAACTCGACATTCATCTCTATATTGGAAAGACTACCTTGAAGATGCTTGCTTATCTTGATATCGATCATGTGGAGATCCCAATACGTCGGTTGTGACGTTGATTGAAGAAGTAGACACCCAGCAAGACCACAAAACTGAGTGTTATCATGATCGCACTGTAGATATGTGCCTGTGAGTAGTCCATCACCTCAACGAACTCGTAAATGGCAACGGATGCCACTTTTGTCTCACCCGGGATGGAGCCGCCGACCATCAAGACCACACCAAACTCACCGACCGTATGCGCAAAGGTGATGATAAGTGCCGTCATCAAAGCAGGTTTGATGTTCGGAAGTGCCACGCGCATCACGGTCTGAAGCGTACTTTTTCCAGCGATATACGAGGCTTCAAGCATGTTCTTGTTCAACGACTCAAACCCGCCCTGCAGCGGCTGTACCATAAAAGGAAAAGAGTAGAAACAGCTTGCGATGACAAGCCCGGTAAAATTAAAGACCAGTTTGATGCCGAAGGTCTCTTCAAAAAAAGCTCCTATAGGGGAGTTGTAGGAGAGTGCAAAAAGGATGTAAAAACCGATGACCGACGGCGGCAGTACTATCGGCAGAGAGACGACCGCTTCGACAAAAGGCTTACAGCGGCACTTGGTCTGACTAAGCCACCAGGCGATCGGTAAAGCGATGATAAACAAGATAAGCGTCGTGACACCTGCGAGCTTGAACGAAAGCAGGAACGGTTCGAGATCTAGATCGTTCATCCGTTGACCTTTATGATGGAGAGTTCACTTGCTTTTATGAGGGTGGTCACGACATCACCAGCTTTGAGACCCATTCGAAGTGCAGAGGTACGGGTGGTGATGCTCTCAAGCAGTGCGTCTCCAAAACGTAGTTTGATACTGCTAAGCAGCTGGCCGTTATTGATACTCTCTATCACACACTCCAGCTGATTTGAGGTGCTGAGCTCTCCTTTGAGATCCTTTGCCAATGCGATATTGGAAGCCTTTGCCGCCAATGTGACTGGACTACCGACGACTATGGGAAGCGTGAGTCCCAGTCCCATCATACGCATCGTCTGCCCTTCCGCCTCAAAAGAGACTATCGTCAGGTCATCCATACTCTCGATAGCAGTGACCGTCGCAGTAATATGGTTCATCGGATGATATACCCGTATTTCTTGAATATCTCAGCTGCCCTCTCACTAAAGATAAAGTCATAAAACGCTCGGTAGGCTCTCTTTTGTTCACCATACTTCAGCAGGACGATGCCCTGCTCTATCGGTGTATAGAGTGATGGGTCCATCGAGACCCAGTTCTCACCCTCTGTGAACTGGGTCATCTTGTCACTGTAAAGCGAGGACTTTGCGATGATCCCGATCTCGGCTGCTGTCACCGCGTAAGAGACTGTTTGTGAGATGGACTCTCCGTAAACGAACTTTGCTTTGACACTGTCATACATCTTCGCCTTTTTGAGTGCTTCGACAGTCGCTTTTCCATAGGGGGCAGTCTTGGGGTTTGCTATGGCTATCTTTACGATCTTCGGATCTTGCAAAAGTGCCATGCCTTTGGAGAGGTCCCGTTTTCTTACACTAAGGTAAGCCAAAGTACCCTCGGCATAGACAATAGGCTTTGTGATCGCGATCTTCTCATCATACAATGCCTGAGGATACTTCATATTTGCCGACATAAAGAGCCCATAAGGTGCACCGTTCTTTATCTGTGCCGTCAATTTACCACTGCTGCCAAGTGTCACCCGGACTCTGGTATCTGGGTCCGTTTTGACGAACTCAGCCTTAAGTTCATCGATGGCGTAACTGACATTGGCTGCAACAGCGATGTTGATCTCTGTCGCAGAAAGTGTGACGACCATAAACAGTATGGACAGTAGGACTCTTCTCATCTTTTTCCTTTAAACAGGTGACTTATCTCAAAACATGCATCAAGACTCCGGATACAGATGATCCTTATCTGTTCGATCCTCACGCTCATCCACTCTCTACTATTTCTTGATCTCTCAATAGGACTCATGTCTGTACATGCTCTAGCATGCAAAAAGGCACTCTAAATAGCCCTCTCTAAGGGCATTTAGCTACATTGATGGGACTTTACTCGATCAGAACATGCGTTTAGCATGTTCTGATCGTTATATCTTTAAATATATAATGGGTTGTCCAGATTATAGCGTTATATCTTTAAATATATAACGCTATCTCCCGTTAAGAAGATGTGAGGGACCTCACATCTATAGGGAGTAAAGTCAGATGAGATAACTTACATCTGACCTGCCTTGACCACAAAGTCGTATATAACTCTGATGACGCACAGGATTATTAGAGGTGCTCTAAAGTGAAGAGGAGTAGACTAAATGGCCAAGAGTGCATTAGTGGGTTCAAAGCACGCCAATGCACTATCACCTTCTTTTAGTCCCAACGCCTTGAACTCTTCTATCTTGATAGTGATAGTAAGCGTATTGCCACCAAGTAGTGAAGCACTCACCTCGACACTCTCTCCATCTATGGCCACCGTATCAAGATGACAAGGCAGCTGATTGACACCTTTGGCATCACCTTCCCTACAGAGTCTGATCCAGGAGGATTTCAAGATCACAAAAAGTTCTGATCCTGTGCTAATCTGCATCTCTTCAAGACTTCTGCGGGTAATAAAGACCTGTACCTGCTCCCCGCCCGAAAGCTGTAGTGTGACATCGGCCTCCAGACTATTTGACTTGACTGCGTTGACACGTCCTAGCAGTTGGTTTCTAGCACTTGTACGAAGTGTCATACGTTTGGCAAACTGTTCAAGTCGTGTAGCATCACTGCTGACACCCTCAATCGAAGCCCAGAAATGCTGTTGCATCGCTTCAAGCTCTTTATAGAGGGCAATGGTGGAACGACCCTTCTCTGTCAGGACCGTTCCACCACCACCTTTTCCACCAGCCTCGCGCTGGACAATGGCTGTCTCGGAGAGGTTGTTCATCTCATTTACCGCGTCCCAAGCAGCCTTATAACTCATCTTCATCGCCTTGGCTGCTGCAGAGATGGAACCGTTCCTGTCTATCTGCTCCAATAGCTCGATCCGCCCTTTTCCAAAGAAGCCGTTATTATCGTTCTCAAACCAGATATTACTTTTTATATGCATGATACGATTATACCTTATGGTCTTAAAGGATCGCTCTTGGTCACATCACATATGATCGTAGAATTTAATAACGTAGAGAGATCAGTATACTTGCAAATAAGTTTGAGCACATAGGAGAGAAAGTGATGACAAGAAGAGATTTTATCTACACGACGACGATCATATCGGGAGGTCTGATGATGGGATGCGATACAAGCCCAATAGTAAAAGAAGATACGCTTACCTATGATATCAAGGCCTCTTCCATGCCCGAAGAGAGTGAAGAGCATAAACGGACATGGATGTCCTTTGTCGCAAGTGACACGATATGGGCCTCGAATCAGATAGCAGAGGTCAAACGGAACCTGGCACTTATCGCTACGACTATCGCAAAATATGAGCCAGTATCTATCTTGGTCAGCAGAGATGATCGTGATGAGGCAGTAGAGCTGCTTGGAGGGCTAAACACCCATGAACACCCGATAGAGTTGTTTGAACTTGAGATGAACGATCTCTGGATAAGAGATACCGGCCCGACATTTGTCTATGATGAGAATGGAGAGAAAAGCGCAATAGACTTGAACTTCAATGGCTGGGGTGAGGATCAGGAGTATGCACTGGATGCAAAAGTAGCAAAGTTTGTGACAGAAAAAGCCAATGCGAGACTCATCAACTCCAATCTCATACTTGAAGGTGGCTGTTTTGAGGTCGATGGGGCCGGTACTGCGATAATGACAGAGAGCTGTATCATCAACGATAACCGCAACCCGGATGTAAGCAAAGAGGAGATAGAAAAAGAGCTAAAGAGTCTATTGGGACTTGAGAAGATCATCTGGCTGGAAGGGATAAAAGGTAAGGATATCACTGATGGCCATACTGACTTCTATGCCCGTTTTGTCAAAGAGGGAGTCGTTGTCGTCAGTCGTGATGACTATGACGCATCCTACGACTATGAAGTGACAAGAAAGAACATAGAGATGCTTCAAACCGCAACAGACTCAAAAGGCAACCCGCTTGAACTCATCATCCTGAAGACTCCCGATATCATCAACGAGGCCTACGGAGTCGATGACTTTGCCGCCGGATATGTCGGCTACTACGTGTGTAACGGTGCTGTCATCATGCAGAGCTTTGGAGACCCTACAGCCGATCAAGATGCCAAAGATGCTCTTGCACTTGCTTTTCCAGACAGGGTGATCGAGCAGATCGCAATAGATGGTATCGCCTCGGGCGGTGGATCCATACACTGCGCGACACAACAGGAGTGTCAGGAGCTATAGCTCCTCTACCTCTATACCAGTCGCTATTATGACGATCTCGACCTGATCTTTTTGAAGCGTCGCAGTATCTTCGAGCTGATACATCCCGTTGCTCTGTACTCTGGACTCCATTAGGTCAAGCGCTTTGGTGATATCGGCAAAAGGGTACTCAGGGTGAAAGCGGATATGGACTAAAAGGCGTCTGGCGATCAGTTCAGGCTGGAGTGTCGCGTTCAAGGCAAAGGTGGCTGCTATACTGGCCGCACTTTCGCCCTGCGCGTAGGTACTGGCAAAAGATGCCAGGGCCTCATCACGTACCAGGGACTTAAGATCAGAGAGACCAAGGTCTATCTCACAATGTGAGAGCAGTATTCCTTTTAACATCTCGACAAGTCGTACAGGGATCTCATCTGAAAAAAGGCTAGTCTCTTCGGACTCCATGATCCTTTCAGCTGTATCGAGTAGAAGCTCTGTACTGATGACAGCTATCTCACTCTTCTCCATCGTCCCCTCTCTTTGCCCCTGATCATATCGAGAGAGTCTCTCAATAGTGTGGAGCAGATCCGTATCTAGTCTTATTGGTATCTATACTATAGCAGATCAAGACCTGTTTCATCTATAGTCAAATCAGAGCCCGACTCTTTAATAGATGATATTGAGACTCACATAGGGGCCATGCCAAAGGTCATAACGTGACATCTCTAAGATCAGGCTATCTGCATCTGTCTCTGACTTATTTGACTGTCCCATACCACTCAATGAGCCTCGTAGATGATAACCAGCACTCATGGAGTAGCCAAGTCCACGAAATGCCTTAAAGCGTTGTTGATAGATGTAGCCGACATCAACACTCCCATCGAGGGCAAATGAGTAGGTGCTGTCATCGATCTTCTTAGCCGTACTCTTTTCGATGTCCTGACGCGTCTGAGAGGAGAGTGTATAGACACCGACGCCGACTCCACCCATCGCCTGGATGTAAAAACGAGACATATCGGTCTCATAACGTCTCGCATAGGAGATCTCATCATAACCAAAGACAAACTCATAGGTCCTGATCTTAAACGCATCATCCAAAGCCACACGTTCAATACTTTTAGAACTATTAGAGAAACCTACAGCCGAAGGGGTGATATGACTGCTGTACTCTCCACCAAAGTACCATCCACGCTCCATCATATTGAGTACACTGAACCTTTTTAGTCGTGATGAGAACGCTTTTTGTGTACCATTTGGTGTGAAGGACAAGCCATCAAAGTCCGTATGAAATGTAGCTACGCCATTGACCTTGGCATCGCTTAACTTCACTCGTAAGGTACTTGAAGCAGAAAAGAGCTGGTTGAAGTCGACGACAAAGTCCAAAGCTTTACTAGCCTTGGATGTCAGACCCCCTTTTTCCTGTGCTTCTCCACGCAGATACGTGATAGCAAGGTCTACACTGCCGATCTTGCCTTCAAGATAGAGACTTTTATATAAAGAGTCGCCGATGTCATAATCGACTTCTGCGTACTTCACACTATCTGGTTCGACTTTTGACGAGGCGACCCATGAGAGCTTCGAAAGACGTATACCGGCAAGAAAGCCCATAAATGGTTCGTTCTCAAAACCGATGATATGCTGTGGAGTATAAGTATCGATGGTCTGAAAGAGTGGTTCAGCTATCTCCAGGTAGACATGCTCTCGGCTAGAGCTGTTTTGACCAGCGACTATCACACTATCCTTATCTAGATATATCTCGGGATCAAAACCGATGTTCGCTGCAGCAGAGTTGGCGATCCATCCGGAATGAACCTCATCGCCTTTGAAGTCGACTACTGCTCCCATAAGTCCTTTATTATAGACGTTGATACGATTATAGACACTAAGGTAAAGCACATCACTGTCCTTGGGATAGACCGCCAGGATCCCTCCCGTATCACTATGTTCAGAGAGGATGATGTTCGCATACTTCCATCGGCTCATATTTGAGACCATCACACTGCGAGAATCATCAACGGCGACTACGGCGAGCGCACCTTCTGGCTCATTGGCGATCTTTGCTGACACAAGCCCTTTCGCTCCAGCTTGCAATCTTCCATCTTTATAGACCCCATTACTAAAGACCTGAACAATATGACGATCTTTGGAGATCTTTATTGCCAGAGAAGATGTCCTTTTAAAGGGAGGCACGATATAACGCGTTCCTGCTGCGTCGACAAGGTAGGTCTTATTATAGTAGTCATTCCCAATAGAGTATGAGTGCCTATACAGTAAATACGCCACATCATCATAACGACCGCTCGCAAGTGCTGTGAGGCTGTGCCCACTGCCATAACGGTATAAGACTTGATGTTTAGCATTTTTGATGACAGGGTAACAGCAGTGTTGACCTGAACACCCTTTTCGACAGACACTGCTTGTATAGACATCATCCATCCCAAGGGAGTCAAAATAGCTGCTGACACTCTTCTTTCCCTGGACCAAAGGGACTATCAGATGGTGGGAGTCACTACGTTCGACAGCGCTCAGGGTACTGATGACTATTAAACATAGAAGTAGAAGATATCTTTTCAACATAAGTCTGTGCATTTAAAAATAATCAAGATCCTTCAGATGATACTACGTGAGTCTCTATGTCAGATGTCTATTCAGTAGCAGATATTGCTTGAGTATTTTAGCATAAGCGTATGGAGCACCGATTCTTATGCCACAATACTTTGACTAGGACCTATCTATTGAAGATTGTTCTTCTAACAACTTTATTATCACAGACGATGTATAATCATCTTTGAAGATCAAACACAAATTCTCACAAAAGACTATCAAAGGAAGCGATATGATAAGTAAAAAGATGGAAGCAGCCCTCAACAAACAACTTCACAAGGAGATGTATTCTGCCTACTTGTACCTCGGGATGTCCGCATGGTGTTCAGAGCATAGCTTTAATGGCAGTGCCAACTGGTTCATGATGCAGTACGAAGAGGAGATGGAGCACGGGATGAAGGTCTACCACTATCTCTTAGACCAAGGTGCGCATGTCGAACTGGACAGTATGAAAGGATCTGGTACAGACTACGAAAGCCTGTTAAGCTGTTTTGAGCAGAGTCTGGCACATGAACAGAAGATGACCAGATCGTTCAACAAGCTTTGTGATTTTGCCATTCAGGAGAAAGACCATGCCTCATACACCTTCTTCCAATGGTTCGTCAACGAACAAGTAGAAGAAGAGGCGACTGTCAGCGATGTCATCTCAAAACTCAAGCTAGTCGGCGACGGCAATGGTCTGTTTATGATCGATAACCAACTTGCAGAACGAACGGATACACCGACAAAACCTGCATAATAGTAATACCTGGGAGCCCAACTCATGGGTCCCTATCAGAGTAGTACCCTACTCTGCTTCGACTTCAACAGCCAGTGAATCAGTGATGACCTTAGCGATCTGCTTGTTGATGTTCATCAAATACTCTTTACCCTCTTTGTCTTCGACACCAAATGTCTGGATCCAGTTTTGTACATTGGCATAAGCGACTGTGAACTCATCTGAACCTTTTTTCTGATAGACCATGACAGCACACGGAGCGAGTACACCTGCTTCAGGCATCTTTTGGACCATTCCGGCAAGGATGCTGAGCTTACAAAGTGCATAGACCTCGAAGAAAAGGTACTCCTCGCCTACATCATCGACCAGGTCAAGATAGTTGGCCATGTAAAAATCTATCTCATCAAGTCTCTCTTCAAATGCGATATCAAACTCATCTTTGAACGCCTCGTAGTCATCATCTTTGATACTTTTAGTCATCCTCGTGACGATATCACCCTCTTTAACGACATCTAAAGTCATCATGACATCATAAGCTTCTGAATCGAGCATCGCTTTTTGAAGTGTTGTCTCGACTTTTGAGTTTAAAGACTTGGCAGCCTCAAGGCTATTGTCTGTCTTTGTCAGACGTGAACGTGCTTCTACTCTTAACAATGCAGCATGTAGAAAAGGATTACCTTTACGCTGATATAAGACTATCGTAAACGGTTCGAACAAAGCGGCATCGATACTATCTTTTACCAGAGCGTTCACAGTCATAGGATCATAGACAGACAAAAGATGATACGCGTCAAAATCCTCTAACTTGAACTTCGTCTTGAAGACACCACTGAGATCATTGTTAGACTGGACAATAAAACCCGCCTTGTCAAAGGCTGCTTCAATACTCTTTGCTGTCACCTCATGTTTTGTCGTATCGACTTTCAATGCCAATACATCACCTGCAGAAAGACTTATGGCACCAAACAACAAAGCCATCATAATAAAAACTTTTTTCAAACCCGCCTCCAATTATAAAATTTTATTATTATAGGTGGCGGTAGGTAAATGGCCTCTTAAAATCATTTGGAAGGCATGATGGATAAGTATCACAATCGAAACAAAAACTCTTTACATCACAGTATGTCATCAGTATCATGGTAGATTTTTGCGCTTGTTCAAATAGTCTTAAGCAACAGGTCCATAAACAAATTGGCATCCCATATAGATTTTAGATCATAGTGGTAAAAAAGATTGAAAGTTCGATAAGTAGGTAGTTTGAAGTGGTGGGTCAACCAGGACTCGAACCTGGGACCACTCCGTTATGAGCGGAGGGCTCTAACCAACTGAGCTATTGACCCTTTTATTAAGAGAGCGAGATTATAGGCACTTTATTATTAGAAGAAGTTTAGAAAGCCCTTTTTATACGAAACTTTTCTGACCACGGGAATCATACATGTCCCGATAACGAAAAGTGACCAGGTTCTCCATGATGGCAAACAGGACAATAAAGTTGATGAAACTACTACCACCATAGCTAAACAACGGGAGCGGTACCCCCACTACCGGAGCCATGCCAATAGTCATCGAGATGTTCACACTCATGTAGACAAAGATCAAAAATGAGATACCCGCAGTGACCACTTTTATGTAATAGTCCTTGTTCCACAGACTCATGCTCAACAGATGTAAGATGATGGCTGCGTACAGAGATATCAACAAAAACGCTCCGAAAAAACCAAAACGCTCGACCACATACGCAAAGATAAAGTCACTTGACGCAATAGGCAAGAACTTCATCTGTGTCTGTGTCGCCTCCTCTTTGGGCTGACCGAAGAAACCTCCTGAGCCGATCGCTATCACTGACTGCTGCACATGATAACTTGGTTTCTCACTCATGAAGTCAGTGATGCGCTTCTTCTGATAGTCATGCAGTTGCGTATAGAGCAGTGGCATAGAGATAATAAAAGCCACGATAAGGGTCGCCCATATCTTCCAGTAGACACCTACAAGGAACAAGATACCCATGCCCAGTAAAAGCAGTACTGTTGCCGTCCCGAGGTCAGGCTCTCTGGCGATCAGGAAAAAAGGAAGAAGGATATAGAACAACATCTTGACGAAATCTTTCCATCTGTACCCGGCATACGGCGGCGGATTACGACTGATCAGATAGGCCAGCATCAAGATAAAGGCCGGTTTCATCAACTCTGAGGGCTGAAGTGTGAACTCTATAAAGGGGAGTTCCAGCCATCGTTTAGCCCCCAATCGGCTCTGACCAAAGAACTCGACTGCTACCAAAAGCAGGATGTTCACCCAGTAAAACAGAGGGATAAGCCAGTTGAAACGCCGCAGAGGCAGCCAGAACAGAAGGATGAAGACCACTATGCCGACGGTCACGTAGACTGAGTGCTTTTGTGCGAGGACAGGATGGATCTCACCGATAAGCCAACCTGATATCAGGATAAGCGGCGTTATCAGTACCAGCGAGAGAAAATCAAAATGTGATAAGATACGCCAATTGATTCTCCACACCTGCTGGACTCCCAAATATAGGGTACATCAATGACCCTAGAATATTAACGCATTGTAACATATAAAGGTCATATCAGTATGGACATCCAAACCTTCACCGTCACCACAGCCCAGCGACTAGACGTCTTTTTAAGCACACAGCTTGACGTCACACGAAACCAGATCGTTCAACTCATCAAACAAGACACTGTCAAAGTCGATGATAGAGTAAGTAGTAAGCCTGGACTCAAACTCAAACCGGACCAGCAAGTCGAGGTCACCTTCCCCGAAGCAAAAAGTACACCTGCCAGAAAGGTCGATTTTGACGTCAACATCCTTTATGAGGATGATGATATCCTTGTCGTGGACAAACCAAGCGGTGTTACGGTACACCCGGCACCCAGTGTCAAGGACGCCACACTTGTCGACTGGCTGAAGCACAAAGGCATCCGTCTCTCCACACTTAGCGGTGAGGAGCGTCACGGTATAGTCCACCGGCTCGATAAAGGGACCAGCGGCGTCATGGTCGTTGCTAAGAACAATGAAGCACACGAAGCGCTCTCCTTACAGCTACAGGACAAAAGCATGGGACGTTACTACCTTGCTGTCACCTCCCCGCCACTAAAAGAGGATCTCACGCTGATAGACAAGCCGATCGGTCGAAGTGTGAACAATCGTCTCAAGATGGCCTGCAGCGATCACGGAAAAGTTGCCAAGACACTCTTTAAAAAGCTGCTTATGGGTAACAATGAAAAGCAAGAACTTATAGCCTGTAAACTCTTTACCGGACGCACACACCAGATACGTGTCCATCTCGAGAGTATGAGTCGTCATATCATCGGCGATCATTTATATGGTGTTAAGAGCAATAAAGATAAAATGGCACGAATCTTGCTGCATGCTTACATATTGTACTTTACCCATCCCACGACAAACAAAAGAGTCGAGTTCACCGCCCCTATTGCGGATGAGATGAAGACATACCTGGCAAAACATTTTGAGACGGAGAGAATCGATGAAGTCACTCGTTCAAGTCATATTGAGCACAGTTTTATTACTGACGCTATTTAGTGGTTGTAGTACACAACCAAAACCTGCCAAAGAGATCAAAGCTGATCCCACACTGCCTGTTATCACCATCAACGGACACCTGACCGATATGAATGCCGTCGCATTCGAATGGAAGAAGGTCGAGGACCCTAGAGTAAAGGGTGTCTTCATCTACCGAAGTGAGCTTGCGGCCAAAGATACGAGACTAAGCCGTATCGCCACCATAGATGGTCGTCACCAGACACACTATACTGACCAAGATGTCAAACCTGGGACTGACTATGGCTATGCATTTACCAGTTTCAGTGATAAGCTCACACAGTCCATGCCAAGTAAGAAACAGAAAGTAAAGACCCTTCCTGTACTTGACTCTGTCAGCTTTTTCCAAAGTATCGATAGGATGCCACGAAGTGCCAAACT
This sequence comes from Sulfurimonadaceae bacterium, assembly GCA_016744575.1. Lineage (GTDB taxonomy): Bacteria > Campylobacterota > Campylobacteria > Campylobacterales > Sulfurimonadaceae > BB26. The sequence continues at coordinate 19,170 of JADGEC010000013.1, forward strand.
TATCTGGCGACCACATACCAATCTAAAAGTGGCCAACTACATCATCGAACGCAAGACCACAGAGGATGGTGATGAGTGGAAAAGACTAAGTGTCATCAAAAACAGGCTCAGTGCCGAGTATATAGATGCAGACCTTGAAGACAACGCTGTCTACCACTACCGTATACGCGTGATGACTTTTGATGAGATCATCTCTGCACCATCACAGACCATCACTATCACCACCAAGCCACTGCCAGAGAGCATCGAGACCATCATCGCTTCAAAAGAGCAGGTCCAAAAGATCACGCTCTCATGGGAAGCTTCAGAGTCGCCTGATATAGCCCACTACAACATCTATCGTACTACTGCCTTGGACAAAGGTTTTGAATACCATGTCAAATTGAAAGAGACCAAGTATATCGATAAAGTAGATAAAGATGGTGTCGTCTACTTCTATAAGGTCACAGCTGTCGATAAAGATGGACTTGAAGGCGTACAAGGTAAGAAGGCAGTCCAAGGGGCTACACTTGCCAAACCGACAAGACCGATCGCGGTGATGGTACACAGTACTAAAGGAACACTCAAGCTTCAGTGGAAGAGCACTGACAAGAGAACGGTCTCCTACACGCTTATCAAAAGTACAAAAGAGAGTTGGGTCAATACCAAGGTACAAGAGATCAAAAACATTAAAAAAGAGCACTATACCGATAAAGACGTCATCGCTGAGACTCCATACTCCTACCAGATAGTCGCAGTCGACAGACTCGGTATGCGTTCAGAGCCGACTGACCCGGTCAAGATGACTATGAAAGCGAAATAGTAACTCATGCCGCATCTACATATCCAGACATTTAAGAAGCCTCAGTTCCCTTGTGAACATGACGGAGTCCGTTTTGACCTCATCGCTACCAACACCGAGCATCATGATGAGCATCTTATCGCGACGACAGTAGATGCAAAGCAGTTCTTCCTTCTCGTAAAAGAGGGGGAGAAAGGCACCTTACTTAAAAGCGACAAGATCACCCGTCCCTCGGCCAATCACCTTGTTCACCAGGCCCTACTCTCCTATGCAAAAGTCAGCGGATGCGAGGTCACGGCTTCCAATGTCCCTGAACACGGTAAGAGCATGCATCTAAACTCAGATAGTGCCATCAAGGACATCGAGATGTTCAGTTCCGACTTTCCTCGTGATAGAGAGGTCCACATCGAGGTGGGATTTGGTTCTGGAAGACATCTACTACATCAGGCCAAAGCAAATCCTGAGATACTCTTTATCGGTATCGAGATCTACAAGCCTTCCATCGAACAAGTACTCAAGCAAATAAACATCCAGGAGATAGAGAACCTCTATCTGCTCGATTATGATGCCCGTCTCTTCATGGAGTTCGTACCATCAAACATAGTCGGTCGTATCTATGTCCATTTTCCTGTCCCGTGGGATAAGAAACCTCATCGTCGTGTCATAGGAGAAGCCTTTGTCAACGAGTCCATACGTGTTCTCAAAAAAGGCGGTAGACTTGAGCTGAGAACAGACAGTGAGAACTACTTTCAATACGCTTTCAAGACCTTTACTTCCCTTAACAAACTGACTCTGGAAATACTTAAGAACCGCGAGATCGCCATCAGCAGTAAGTATGAGGACCGCTGGAAGCTCATGGAAAAGAACATCTATGATGTGACCATGACCTGTGATGAGGAGAGTCCAGAGATAGACCTTCAAGGCGACCTTAGTTTCACACCCAAGAGTGCTGATTTCAAGAAAGTCAAAGCACTTAATGGTAAGACGGAACGTTTTGAGGGAGGGTTCATCCATTTTGAACGTCTCTATAGTATCAAGGACGATCATCTGATGTATCGTCTCTCCATGGGAAGTTTTGACCGACCTGAACACCTCTATGTAGTCATAGAGGCTCAACAAACGAGCTACTTCCCCTCTGCACCCATACATTCACGAACAAATCTTATGGCCCATGACCATCTAAGGAAGCTACTGTATGGATAAAGTGATCGTAGCACGCGACCTGACCCTTGCTTATAATAAAGATGAGACCATCATCAACAAAGCCCGCTTCTCCATCGACTCTGGCGAGTTTATCTTTATTACCGGGCCGAGCGGAAGCGGCAAGTCCACACTGCTAAAGTCCCTGTACGGTGCATTGGGACCTCAACATGGAAGCCTGATAGTCGGTGGCGTAGAGATGAAGGACATCGCGGCAAAGAAACTAAATTTTCTACGACGCCACATCGGGATCGTATTTCAAGATTACAAACTGATCAAAGAGTGGACTATCGAGAAGAACGTCATGCTCCCTCTTATCATCACAGGCTACAGTAAAGATGTCAGTGAGACACAGGTAGATAAACTGCTTACTCACGTCAAACTGAAGCATCAGGCAGGTAAATACCCTCAAGAGCTCAGCGGGGGTGAACAGCAGCGTGTCGCTATGGCCAGGGCACTCTCACACAACCCGATCCTCATCCTTGCCGATGAACCTACCGGAAACCTTGATGACTACTCATCACAAGTCATCTGGAACCTTCTCGAAGGTGCAAACACACAATTAAAGACTACCGTACTTGTAGTAACACACCATATCCCCGAACATATGAGTGTCGATTACAAACACTTTAATATAGAACATGGAAGTATCTATGAAGTCTTTTAAGAACCATCTCTCTCTGATCACCGCCCTGATCACTATCCTCTTCACCATTCAGGTCTTTATTGTAGTCGAACGCAGTATCAATGCCTATGAGGAGAATCTCAAGAACGACTACTCCATCATAGTCGTCGTGAACAAGAACCTTGAGAAAAAGGACTTTTTAAAGATAGACAGCACGATAGAGAGTGCTGAAGAGCTCGATCCCAGCCATGTCATCGATAGCTTCAAAGATGAGATGAAAGAGCAGAACCTTAAACTTTTAAAGCTTACATTGCCAAAGTTCTATCGTGTCAGACTTGACCACTATCCGACACCCGCAGAAATAGAGAAAGTAAGCAAAAAACTGCTCAGACATCCGATGATAACGCGTGTAGAGGACTTTGCCAGAAATCATGACGTCATCTATAAACTACTGCTTCTGTTTAAAGAGGTATCTACACTCTTCGCCATAGCCATCTTTGCCGTTACCACGCTGCTAATACTCAAAGAACTTCGTATCTGGCAATTTCAGCATAACGAGCGGATGAACATCATGGCACTCTTCGGTGCACCGCTCTGGATGCGTTCAGCTGTCCTATTTCGCCTTGCCATCGTGGATGCGGTCCTGGCATCTCTACTTGTCAACGGGATTTTTTTCCTCGTAGTACAGTACGGGTGGCTACAGACACAACTTAAGGCTATTGGTATAGCCGTCAATATCTATGTACTACCTAAGGACCCTGTTATCCTCTCAGTCATTGCCTTTGTCCTCTCCATACTTCTGGCTATGCTGGTCATCGCGGGATCAAAAGAGGACTCATGATCCGTTTTGTCATACTTCTGACATGGCTGTTGACAGCCCTGCTCTCAGCCAAAAGCGATATCGATCAGCAGATCAGCAAGACATCGAGTCAGATCGATTCGTTCGATAAGAAGTATAGTACGCTGAATGTGAAGATGGCACGTAATGCCAAAGAGATCCTGCAAGAGAAACGGACTATCCTTAAGCAGCAACGACAACTACAGAAGCTTATACTCGAACTGGGTGCTAAAGAGAAGGACTATGATAAATACAAGACCGATCTCGAAAAGGCTAAGAAGTCACGCAATACTATAGGTGATGAACAAGAGCAGATCGAGCATGACCTGATCTTTGCTATTGCCAGCAGTGCTTCTCTCTCTATGATGCTTGATGATGAACGTGTCATCAGCGCTGATGCACTGATGACTGAAGAGGTATTAAAGAACCTAAGTCAACAGACACAACAGGAGATCGCCAGCCTTAACGATCAATTCTCTTCGAACAATGCACGTATAGCCAAACTTCAAGGACGTATAGAGAACCTGAAAAATTCCATCGCTGAGATCGAGTACCGTCAAAAAGAGCTCACCCGTACACAGCAAAGTAAAAAGAAAGCACTAAAAAGACTTGAGAAGAACAAGGCCAAATACAAGGCATCTGTCGAGAGACTGCTCTCACAACAAAACGCGTTACAGAAGACACTCTCAAGTCTCCATATCATCAAAGAAGATGAAGTAGAAAAAGCGGCCCGAGTCAAAGCCAGACGTGAGAAATCGGCCCGTGAAAGAGCCGCACGTGAAAAAGCTGAACGTGAGCGAGCCAGACAGAACAAAAGTCGGCCGGTGAAGAAGGCTACAGCCTCAAAAGACCTTCCAAGTGTCAAAAAGATCGGGAGCAGTTATCAAAACATCAAGACCAAACGCTACCGGGGAAGCAAGACCATCGCACCACTTGATGCTTACCGGCTAGTCAAGAAGTTCGGTCCTTATACCGATCCGATCTATAATCTGAAGATATTTAATGAGTCCGTCTCGTTGCAGCCAAAACAGCAAAATGCTAAAGTGAAGAACGTCTTGAACGGCAAGGTGATCCTTGCACAGAACACGGCACTCTTAAACAACGTCGTCATCATCGAACATAGCAATGGTATCCATACCATCTATGCTCATCTCGACAAGATCGCACCTACTGTAAGAAAAGGTCGTAAGGTCAAGAAGGGGTCTGTCATCGGACGGGTCAGTGATGAGCTGATGTTCGAAGTCACCCAGAAGAACTACCATATCAACCCGATGCAATTGATCTATTAAGAAAGATACCTCCCGTTAAGAGATCATGCTAGAAGCATGCTCGTAGGGAGTAAGACAGCATCGATCCTATGAGATAGATCCTCATCAAAAAACTTTACTTCTCTAAGATGCCTGCGACCTCTTTCATAGCGATTATCAGATCATCTTTGCTCTCGTAGACAAGTTCGATGCGATTATCCGGGACCTCTCCCAAAGGATCGAAGTCAAAGACCAGTATGAACGCACTGATAGGGACCTCATCTTTTTTCAGCTCTGCCCACTCCAGTGAGACATGAGCTACCTCACCGGCAGCCTCGACCCTTGCTGCGGGGTAAAGCCGTGTGATCTTTGTCAAGTCTATTGTATGGTCCTGTGCCTTATATATCATCTCTATATTTCCTTGATCTCATAACGTCTATTGATCCAGCGATAATACCCCATTCCCACAAAAAACCCGCTTCCAAGTACTGCGGTGATGACCGTAAGCGGCAACTCTAGCTCTGCCAATGTCCCGACGAGTAACGAGACCAGCGCCACTGTCAATAAGAAGACCATATCATTGTACGCGACGATCCGGCCATAATAGTGTTCATCTGTATGATGTTGCAAAAGCGTGTAGGTATAAGACCATAGTGTCGTCGTGGCCAGACCGACAAAGAGTGATATGATCAGCGAAAGTATAAAGTCTTCCAAAAAGAGCGCCCACACCAAGATCGCTACTCCCTGAAAAAGAAGAAGATAGCCCAGACGACGATTGTTCATCCAGCGTCCAAGTAGTATTGGCCCGGCGACTAATCCAAGGGCTCGTGTAGAGTGAAGCAGACCTATAGCCAGTGCTGTAGCGATAGCCGGTGCATAGTAACTCTCTACCATCAAGGCCACGAGTGCATCAAAAGCAGTGAAGCCCACAAATGCGTGCAACACTATAAGATGCTTGATAAGTGGCTCTCTTTTCAGATAATCAATACTACTTCGCATCATCAGCCAATACCCTTCATGCTCTTTTGGCTTGTGAACAGAGAACGAAAGACCCTTAAGCAAAAATAGCGCGATCACAAAAAGCATGGCATCCAAAAAGAACGCGGTCTTCACGCCGACAAGATAGACGACCAGACCACTCATCGCCATGCCGACTGTGTAGGAGAAAGACCATATCACCGAATGGATCTCATTCGCCATCTTTAGTCTCGTCGTATCCAGAATACGCGGTAACAGCGACATCTCAAGTGTGAAGTAAAAACTCGACGCTCCCATACGTATGAATATCAGTATGAACAGTAACCACAGTTGTGATACATCCTCTATCAGCATCAGAGGCAGCGTCGCAAAGATCTCGATCATCACTAAAGAGAGCATAAGTGACTTTGGTCGGTAACGATCTATCAATGGTCCGCTGAACGGAGCCTGTATGACTCCCGGCAAGAAATGTAAAGCAGCAGTCAAGGCGATGACTCCCGGATTGACTTCTAATTCGATCAATAAGGTGTAGATCGCCACGTTACTAAACCATGCTGCAAAATAGGCAATAGTCTGGATCAGAGACAGACGTCGGAACAGAGGCTCAGTCTTTAAGAGGAGAAGATAATCTTTCATGATCGGCATCCTATCATAATAATGATGATCGGATCAGACCTGACTACTCTATAGATTCCATTAATAACAATGAAAAACATATACTGTTTAATAAAATAGACGAATACTCTAAAGTTATACTTTTATCGGTCGATTATATGAGTAAGAATTTAAGAAAGGAATCTATTATGGAACTGATGCAGACCGTTGCAAAACAACAAAACACCCAGATCAATCCATCATCAGCACAAGTCACACAAGTAAAGCAAACACAGACCGAGCAGATTCAGCAAGCTCAGAAAGTCCAGGAACAAAAAGCCAATGACCCGATGGAACAGGTCCAGAAAATAGATTCCGAAAAAGATGTGAAAGAGCTGGTCCAAGATCTGAACAAAGCACTTAACCCTTTTAATACATCATTACGATTTGGATTCGATAACAGTTCAGATGTCTTTTACGTCTCGGTCATCGAATCACAGAGTAATAAGATGATCCGCCGTTTTCCTGCAGAAGAAGCAGTCAATCTGCTTCCAAAGATGCAAGAAGTCACGGGCGTCTTGTTTGACACTACCGGTTAGGCTTTCGGGCACAAAGCACCTCTAAATCAGATGAACGGTACAGACCATGTCTAAACACGTAAACAATAAGGAAGAATCTATGTATAATAATAATCTAGCTTACAATACTTATGCCCAAAACAACGTAGGTGTCGAGTCACCCTATAAACTGATCGAGATGCTATACGAGGGGATCCTACGCTTTAATACACAAGCGAAAAAGGCCATCAAAGAAGGTGATATCGAAAGACGCAGTTATTGGATCAAACGCTCTTCCGCTGTTTTCACAGAGCTTATCAGTACCCTTGACTTCACACAAGGTGATATAGCCCACTATCTTCACGGTCTCTACACTTATCAGCTTCAATTACTTACGCTTGCCGGTGCCGAAAAGAACATCGAGAGACTCGATGAAGTCAACAAGGTCGTCCAGGGACTTCTTGAAGGCTGGAGAGAGAGTACAGATGTGGCTCAATAAGTTAAAAATAGCACTGATACAAAAAGATATCCCAACAATAGAGATACTTATAACTACAATGCCCAGATTCTCCCATATTGATGAGATGAAAGAGGCTTCTTACCTGCTTCGTGAAGCGAGTAGCCTGCTTACTACCTTACAAGACGATACCGCTAATTCAATGATACAGCTAAAGAAAAACAGTCACTTCTTACGCTCCACTCAAACTGAGATTCCATCCACACTTGACATAACCCTTTAATACTCCTATTAAGATCTAATCTATTTTTCGATAAAATCGCGAAATAGTAATAAATGTCTCTAAAAACCCATCTTTTTTAGAGGTGCCTAAACGCTTTAATAACAAAGGTCCTGCATGAATAAAGAGGTCAAAAAAGTCGTACTTGCCTACTCCGGCGGTCTTGATACCAGCATCATCTTAAAATGGCTGCAAGATAAATATAATTGTGAAGTGGTAACCTTCACCGCAGATATCGGTCAGGGAGAAGAGGTCGAACCTGCTCGTCAAAAAGCCCTCCAACTCGGAATCAAACCAGAAAACATCTTCATCGATGACCTCACTGAGGAGTTTGTCAAAGATTATGTCTTCCCCATGTTTCGCTCAAACGCTATCTATGAGGGTGAATACCTTCTAGGGACATCCATCGCCCGTCCTCTGATCGCCAAACGTCAGGTAGAGATCGCCCACATCACAGGTGCGGATGGAGTCTCTCATGGAGCTACCGGAAAAGGTAATGACCAAGTACGTTTTGAGATGGGTTATCTCGGTAAAGACAGTACTCTGACCATCATCGCACCGTGGAGAGAGTGGGATCTTGACTCACGTGAATCTCTACTTGCTTATGCCAGAGAACATAATATACAGATAGAGAAAAAGGGAAACAAGTCACCCTATTCTATGGATGCGAACCTACTGCATATCTCTTACGAAGGCGGTATTCTCGAAGATCCTAACGCAGAACCTGAAGAGAGTATGTGGCTCTGGACGACGGCTCCTGAAGATGCACCAGATAAATCTGAGTACATCGAGATCGGCTACAACAACGGTGATCCTGTATCACTAAACGGAGAAGAGCTCTCTCCGGCAACGATGCTGGCGACACTTAACAAGCTCGGTGGAAAACACGGTATTGGCCGCGTGGATATAGTCGAGAACCGTTTTGTCGGTATGAAAAGTCGTGGTTGTTATGAGACTCCGGGTGGGACCATCATGTTGAAGGCACACCGCGCCATCGAATCGATCACCCTTGACCGCGAAGAAGCCCATATGAAAGATGAGTTGATGCCACGCTATGCGAAACTCATCTATAACGGCTTCTGGTTCGCACCGGAACGTGAGATGCTCCAGGCTGCCATTGACAAGACACAGCAAAATGTACACGGGACAGTTCGCCTTAAACTCTATAAAGGTGCCATCTATGTTGTCGGACGAGCTTCAGAAGCCTCACTCTTCAATCCTGAATACAGCACGTTTGAAGAGGATGATGTCTATGACCAGAAAGATGCCGCTGGTTTTATCAAACTCAATGCACTTCGATTCATCATCGAAGGCAAAGCACGAAAAAAATAATAAATATACTTAAGGAACCTATATAATGAGTAGTACTATCAACAAGATCGACATCGAATCAGAAGCATTTCAGACAGAATTGGAAAGAACAATCCGTTTTACAGACAAAGTAGTCAAACAGTTCAACTGGGCCTATAATCCAGACGTCGAGATCAACGAAGGTATCCAACTTGGCCTGACACGTAATAAACTGATGCATTCAAAGCGCTACTGCCCATGTTTCTTTATCACTGGTAACAAAGAGGAAGACCGTATCTGTCCATGTCCTCCCGCAATAGAGAAAGAGATCCCTGAAGATGGCGTATGTCACTGTCAGATCTTCTGTACACCAGAGTATGCCGCGCGACATGCCAAAGAGGAAGAGATCGAAGAGGTAGTCCACCAGCATTCACGTGGTCTTACTAAAGAAGAGTGTGAGATCCTTCTGAACAAAGAGCAGCTTGATGGTGACGAAGTCAATGCACTTATCGAAGCTAGAGACCTCAATATGATAAACTTCAAACTCGTAGACGTCCGTGAGGATATGGAGTGGAGAATGGGTCACATCAAAGGAGCAGACACGCTCATCCCTACAAGTAGTTTCTTTGACACTCTCACAGAATCAAAACTTGGTAAAGATGAGAACATCATCGTCTATTGTCATGTCGGAAGCCGTAGTGCACACTGTCAGCGTATCCTTAATGATATGGGTCACGCTAAAGTCAGTAACCTTACTTACGGGATCGTCTCTTATGGTGGTGAGATAGTACGCTAGAACACGCAAAAAGTACAGCAAAATGATTAAGGGGCAAAGATGAAAGTCTTATTGATAAAAGATGTAAAAGGTCTGGGTAAAACCGGAGAGGTCAAAGAGGTCAAAGATGGTTATGGCAAGAACTTCCTTATTGGAAAAGGCTTTGCCAGACATGCTACGAACGATGTGATCAAAAAGCACGCTGCAGGTGAACGCAGAAAAGCCGATAACGAGGTCAAGGAGATCGAGGAGCTCAAAAAGCTCCAAGAGAGACTTGAGAAGATCAAGGTCATCATCCATAAAAAACTTGGTAATACCGGTCACCTTTTTGGATCTGTGACTAAAGAAGAGATCGCTGATGCCCTCAAAGCACAGCATGATATCGAGATCGACAAGAAACATATCAACCATAAAGAGGCGATCAAGATGGTCGGCGAACATAACCTCGACTTCAAACTCGGCCATGCCCTTCATGGGACTCTTCATATAGAGGTCGTTGGCGACTGATGTTTGAAGCGACCACGATACTTGCCTATAAAGGCAAGAACAAGGCCGTTATAGGCGGTGATGGTCAAGTATCATTCGGCAATACGGTCCTTAAGAACAATGCGACCAAGATCCGAACACTCTATCAAGGTAAGATATTAGCCGGTTTTGCCGGATCTACAGCAGATGCCTTTAACCTCTTTGATATGTTCGAAGAGAATCTCTCTGACCGAAAAGGTGACCTTATCAAAGCGGTCATCGACTTCTCCAAAGCCTGGCGCAAAGACAAGATACTGCGTCGACTCGAAGCGATGATGATCGTCCTTGACCAGGACCACATCTTCATCCTCACTGGAAACGGTGATGTCGTAGAGCCTGAGGATGGTGAGATCGCTGCTATCGGAAGCGGTGGAAACTACGCCATCTCTGCCGCGCGGGCACTTAAGAAGCATGCCCAGCTTGATGAAGAGGAACTTGTCAAAGAGAGTCTTCACATCGCTGGTGACCTCTGTATCTACACCAATCATGAAATAAAGACCTTGACCCTGAAGGAGAAGAGCTGATGAACATGACACCTAAATCTATCGTCGCTTATCTCGATGAGTATATCATCGGTCAAGAGGCGGCTAAAAAGACCATCGCACTTGCCCTTCGTACACGCCATCGACGAATGCAACTTGACGCAGAACTCCAAGATGAGATCATGCCCAAAAACATCCTGATGATCGGTTCTACCGGTGTCGGTAAGACAGAGATCTCACGTCGTCTAGCCAAGATGATGGGTCTGCCTTTCATCAAAGTCGAAGCCAGTAAGTTCACTGAGGTCGGTTTTGTAGGACGTGATGTCGAGTCCATGGTACGCGACCTGGTCATGACCTCCATCAACATCGTAAAAGGTGAAGAGCAGGAGAAAAACCAGGGTGCGATCGAAAAATATGTTATCAACACCATAGTCGAAAAACTTCTACCACCCTTACCTTCACTTGTCAGTGAGACCAAGAAAGAGGAGTACGCCCGATCCAAGGAGCGTATGAGAGACCGCCTGCTTCGTGGTGACATGGATGAAAAGACTATAGAGATCGACCTTCCAAAACTAAGTGTCGAGTTCAATGATACGAATATGCCACCCGAGATGGCTAAAGTACAAGAGTCCTTCTCCAAGATGTTCACTAACTTCAACAAAGAAGAAGGCAAAAAAGAGGTCACAGTAAAAGAGGCAAAAGAGATCCTTAAAAGTGAAGCTGCTGATAAACTGCTAGATATGGAAGCCATTCGTTCCAAAGCCATTCAACGTGCAGAACAAGGTGGTATCGTCTTTCTTGATGAGATAGACAAGATCGCAGTCAGTTCTAAAAGTGAGGGCAGGAACGACCCAAGTAAAGAGGGTGTCCAACGTGATCTGCTTCCTATCGTCGAAGGCAGTTCCGTCACTACCAAATATGGCACGATCAAAACTGACCACATCCTCTTCATCGCTGCAGGTGCGTTTCATGTCAGTAAGCCTAGTGACCTTATTCCTGAGCTACAAGGGCGTTTTCCACTAAGAGTCGAACTCGAATCCTTAGATGAAGAAGCTCTCTATAAGATCATGACACAGACCAAGAACTCTCTGCTACGTCAATACGAAGCACTGCTGGGCGTAGAAGAGGTCACCCTGAGTTTTGATGATGATGCCATCCACGCCATAGCCAAATTGGCACAACTAGCCAATGAGAAGACTGAAGACATCGGTGCAAGACGCTTGCATACTGTACTTGAGAAGATCCTTGAAGATATCAGTTTCAGTGCAGATGAGTCTGCTGGAGAATCGATTGCCGTAACGGTCGACCTTGTCCATGATAAACTCGATACCGTCATAGAAGATGAAGACCTCTCTCGTTATATTCTCTAAAAATGAAGGACTAAGATGACAAAAGCTGGATTTGTAGCATTGATAGGCCGGCCAAATGCCGGAAAAAGTACACTTATGAACTGGATCTTGGGAGAAAAAGTCGCCCTGGTCAGTCAAAAAGCCAATGCTACACGCAGACGCAGCAATGCGATTGTCATGCATAAAGATGACCAGATCATCTTTATCGACACCCCTGGTCTCCATGAGAAAGAAAAACTCATCAATCAATTTATGCTTGAAGAGGCAATAAAAGCCATTGGCGACTGTGACCTTGTCGTCTATCTCGCGCCAGTGACTGATACTATCGAACACTATGAGAAGTTCCTTCGACTTTACCAGAACAACCGAAAGCACATCATAGTACTCAGTAAGATCGACCAAGTCAGCCAGGAAAAACTCTTAAAACGAATCGGTCAATACAATCAGTTCTCTGAACGTTTTGAAGCCCTTATCCCGCTATCAGTCACAAAAAGCGTTGGAAAAGAGGATCTACTCGACAACATCGTCAAACATCTTGACGAGTCCCCATACCTCTATGATCCCGATG
>JADGEC010000013.1:31725-46254 GCA_016744575.1 Sulfurimonadaceae bacterium
CCACCGAGATAGTCCGTGATCTATACAAAGAGTTTATTCGTGAAGCTATCTTTGACAATATCAGCGATGAAGTACCATATGAGTCCGATGTACTCATCGAAAAGATAGATGAAGATGGTCCTATCGAACATATCAGGGCGACTATCATCATAGAAAAAGAGAGCCAAAAAGGGATTATAATTGGCAAAGGTGGCAATGCGATCAAACGTATTGGTAAAGATGCCCGAAAAAAGATCGAGCAGTTCATCGATAAGAAAGTCTATCTTGATCTGTTTGTATCAGTCAAAAAAGGGTGGACAAATGACAAAGAGTTTCTAGCAGATCTCGGTTACAAGCAGTGACCAGAGCTAGATGACTTCACTACTCTATGTCATCTAATATAGATATAAACTTCCGCTAAACCTTTTCCCACGAAGATCCATCAATATCAAACAATAGATTTACTTTCAAATACTAATATTATTTAACATATTATATTTAATTATGTTAACAAACTAAATAAATATAACATTTAAAATAACATATTTTACCTATTTGTATTAATTAGGGTGCTTTTTTAAGTTTTATTCCGATAGTATTAATGAAGATATCGTCACAATCTACAGAGTCTGGATCAGGCTTTTAAATGTGATCGAATAGCTGGTTCTTTGGTTCGGCAACATACTATGATAACAGTGATCTCTGTGACTGTTGTACATTAGATATAACAGTTTTACTTTAGAAATAATCACTACTGCCGATGTTTAGTCATGACTAGGACTGGATAGACATAGATCTGTTTTCCAGTATCTGACAAAAGATAAAAGTTGATACAGTGCATAAAGACAACCTCATTTACCGTAACACTCTCGGAAGAGGCACAAGACTTGCTAGTGGATTCCCAGTAGTTCACTTCAGTAAAATGATCTCCGTACATTTAAATAGGACTAAGGGCAATGGATAACACAAAAAAACAGACATTTTCCAGTGTCATATCGATCGATCCTTATAAAGGGACATATTATAAGGGGGCGTCAAATCGCCTGACATCTGAAGAAGCACCTGCATTTTCCAAAGACCAATATGCAATAGCTTTTTTAAGCACCAAGCATTTCATCACAGCAATAGTCGATATTAGCAAGAACCTCCCTGATGAAGACATCTATGATGCTCTGGAAAACAAAATATATGAAGAACTTGCACTTGATATGGCTATAGAATACCATATCAAATATGTCGAAGCACCGATGAATGATGAGAACAGCCGCTATTTCCATGTCTTTGTCGTCGATCCTGTCACACTCGAAGAAGAGTATGCGGATGTAGCACAAGCGATCAAATATATCGATCAGATCATACCGGAACCACTGCTTCTAAGATCTCTATATCAAAAAGAGATCATTGATGATAATGGCGTCCATGCGTTCATCTATTTCCAGGAAGATGATGCCTTCTTCACACTCTATAATGATCAACAGTTTGTCTATACAAAATCACTTAAGTTCTCATTCTTACATATGCATGAACGCTTTTGTGAACTTCTTGGTGAACAGATCGACTATACTATGTTCCTTCAACTTCTCTCTGAAGAGGGATTAAGCGCAACAAACACTGAATATCAAAAACACCTAATAAAACTCTTTGGCGAGATATTCTTACATGTCAATGATGTCTTGACCTATGCCAAACGTGCCTTTGAACTCGAGGAGATAGACCAAGTCTATATAGGTTCTCAGGTCAGTGCCATCTCAGGCCTTGATGAGTACTCACAGACCTACCTTGGTCTTACCTCGATCTCTTTTGATTTCGATTATGGTTATGATAGTGAAGAGTGGTATATCGACCAGGTCCACTATCTGATGCATCTCTACACCCAGATGGAAGCTGAAGAGCGTTATGATGCAGACTTTACCATCTATCACCGACCTCCACCTTTTCTCAAACGAAAAAGTGGTCAAGTCATCGCTATCTCCATAGCGTCGATCATCATAGCCATGGCTTATCCTGTGACATTTTGGACGATGACATATGCTGAAGAGATCCATAAACAGCTCCTGACAGAAGAGTATGATCAAGTCCATAACATCAAAGTCACAAGAGAAGCTACTATCAAACTAAAGCTGGCAAATAAAGATAGAGTATCCAAGCTCTTAGATAACGAAAGAGCTGAATATGATTCAAAAAAGTCTACTCTAGAGAAGATCCATGATGTCAAAGTCAACTATCCTATGAAGGCCAAGATACTCAAAGACTTTGCCACTGATCTCGATCGTTATAAAGTCAGACTTGTCGAAGCACGCTACAGTGAAGAAGATGATAAAAAGACATTCACATTCGCATTGAGTGCCAAACAAGACAAACAGATCACAGCACTGCTCGAGTACTTGACTAAGACAAAGACAAAGCAGTTCCAATTCTTACTTGAAGAGATCACTTATGATGACGAGAAGTTCCGTTATCGAGGTGAGATGAAGGCGGTGTTACGATGAAATTAGATATTAACATAGAAGACTATCTCTACAAGATCGATCATGCCTTTGCCGAGAAGGATGATAAAGAGGTCTATATGATCTACTTTCTCATTGCTGGCGGCCTAATATTCCTCTCCTACTATTTTCTATGGGACAGTGCTAAAAGTTCCTATGACCAAGCACTTAATGCCAGTCAAAACTTGGAAAAGAAGATAGTCGCTGATAATCGTTATCTAAAGACACATCCTGAAGCGATGATCACACAGATAGAGGATAAGACAAAAGCACTTGAGATACAGTTCATACAGTATCAAGACAGCAATGCCTATATAAAATATCAGATAGAGCAGATATCCTCGCTCTATTACGATGAACAAGCCTGGGGTGAGTATCTGGATCTGGTCGCGACCAATGCCAAAAAACACAACATAAAGATAGAACACTTTAGTAACAGCTTTGCAAAAGATAAAAGTGAGTTTGGACATGTACTCGATATCAATGTAATATCATACGGGAAGTTTCATGATCTGCTTAAATATATAAACTCTCTGGAACAGAGTTTTCTAGTCGTCGATATCCATGATCTGGCATTGACGACCCAAGAAAGACTATATGCCGACCTTAAAATCTCTGTATGGGGGATCACTTACTGATGAAAACTTTATTACTACTTATATTTATAAGCATCTCACTCTCAGCTGATGCAAACACAGACTGGGTAGATGGGCAGGTCGCTGCCATAAAACCTCCAAGGCAAGGGGTAAGTCCGAAGGACATCGAGCGTGTAAAAAATCCTTTCTTAATCACCTACAAGAGTTCAGTAGGGAAAAAGAGCCCGGCAACAGGAAAGAAGAAAAGAAGCAAATCGACTACCAAAAAAAGTAACCGTTCTTTACGACTACAAGCCATCATGAACGGTAGTGCTTTGATCGACGGTAAGTGGTATAAGGTAGATGAGAAAGTAAGAGGCTATCAAATAGACAAAGTCTCCGATGCTTCTGTGGTACTTAAGCGTGGAAAAGAGAGAAAAGAACTTCTCCTCTCATCCAATGACCCAAAAATAAAAATCCAGATCAAATAGGAAGATGTTATGAAGTCATCATATACAATATTACAAAAGATCATTGTCTCAGCAGCAACCGCGACCTTGCTAATGACTTCGTCACTTAGTGCAGACTGTACCTATCAACTGTTCAACATATCATCGGATAAAGGTACAAAGATCGGAGAGTTTGTCGACCAGTTAAGTGAGGAGTGTGCATTCAGTGTGATCGTGGCAGGCCCTGAAGCCGAAAAGATGCTGAAAAAATCACTGAACAAGACAAAACTGAAGAACATGACGATCGACGAAGTCTTGAACATCATCCTAATAGAGAACAACCTTTCTTATACACTCGAAGACAATCTATTGAAAGTCTCTTATATCAGGACCAAGACATTTAATATCGACTATATCCTCTCGACCAGGACAGGTAAGAGCAATACCGATATCATCCTTAGCTCAAAATCTGGAACAGAAGGGACTGGAACGACCGGTGGTGCTGCCAGCTCTCAACAAAGTAGTGGAGAGTCTGAGACAGGTATCGCCATCGAGACGACTGATGAAGTACGATTTTGGGATGATCTTGATCTTGAACTGCAACGAGTCCTTAACCGTCCTGAGGATACCTATCAGGCTGAAGCACCGATCATCAATAAAAACTCAGGGATGGTCACAGTATCTGCTACCGTCAAACAGCTAAAACGTCTAGACACATATCTTCATGAGTTACAGAAGAAGGTGCAATACCAAGTGCTCATCGATGTCAACCTCTTGGGTGTCACACTCAGTGATGGTTCCCAGACCGGTGTTGACTGGGCACAACTCTATGCCCTGCAGAACTTTAATCTGACAGCTGATCTGATGTCATTTAAGAATGTCGACACCTTTACTGATGGTTCCATTGAAGATGTCCTTGTCCCCGGTGCTGATTCCTCAGCAAACCTTATCCGTATGTCAGGTGGTGGTTCTCTCAATGAAGTCATCAAGTTTCTCAACACACAAGGTGACGTCAAAGCTATCTCAAATCCCAAAGTACTCACACTCAACAACCAACCGGCACTTATAACTGTCGGAACGGAGTTCTTCTACAGGGTAGAACAGGCGACCAACCAGCAAGGTGCAGGTGGTGGCGTAGTCGCAACGGTACAAAATACAGTAATAAACTCTGTATTTGCCGGAGTCTTGCTCGATATTACCCCTGAGATCTCACATGACGGTACAATAACACTGAAGATAAACCCATCTGTCACACAGACTCGAGAGACACTAAGTGCAGATAATTCCGAGCGGACTATGCCACCTGACCTTGACCGTCGCCAGCTAGCCGCTGTAGTCACTGTCAAAGATGGTGAACGTGTCATCCTTGGAGGCCTTATAAATACCAGGAAGTTCAAAAAGACCAGTCAGGTCCCACTGCTCGGCAGTATTCCAGTCCTGGGCTATCTTTTCAAATATGAAGAGGAACAAAACGAAGTCGAAGAGCTAGTCATGGTCATCGAACCACACATCATCCAGAAAGAAGGAAGTAAAGTCACGCTTTCCGACCTGGGTTATACCGGTATCAACGAGACCAATCTAAAAGACCACGCCTTTAGTATGAATGCCGTACGTGAACAACTTAAGACACTCGATGAAGAGGTCACTTCTAACGAAGAGAAATAACCGATAGCAGCAGGATAACAGGCAATGAGTAATTCCATCTTTGAGGACCAAAAAGAGGTCTTTCTAGATATAGTCGATGCTAAAGACTATGTTCAACTCGACCGTGTCACTACCATCTACCAATCACTGAAAGACTCAGTCCAAAAGCCCTTGAAGATGATCTTAGTATACGGCAGACCCGGCACAGGGAAGAGTATGATGCTAAGTAAATTGGCTAAAGACCTTTCAGACACACAGAAAGTACTTATCTATCACACTCCTATACTTGATGAGGGTGAGTTTCTTAAGACCCTTGCCAAGGACCTTTACAATATCAAGGTATCTGATGAGTTGAACTTCACACGTTTCATGGAGGTAGCCAAGGAGTACACCTTTGACAAGATACCTATCGTCTTACTCGATGAAGCACAGCTTTACTCATCTGCACTTATGGAGAAGATACGGCTTCTCGCAGATACACGCGATATCAAGTTTGTCATAACCTTACATAAGACAGAGAAAGAGGATCTCATCGCCAAAGAGCATTTTCAGACACGTATTTGGGAGAGTGTCGAACTTCTTAATGCGACATCATCAGAACTCAAGATCTATATTCAAAAGAAACTGATGATGTCTAATGCTTTTGATATCGCTAATATGTTTGATGACAAGAGTGCCAAACATATCCATAATCTCACTCATGGAAACTATAGAGATACCAACAAGCTACTTTACGTTCTCTTTGACATCTACTCCTGGTATGAGAACAATCAGCCGACAAAGATCAACTACACCTCTATATCAAAAAAGATAATCGAGATGGCTGGATTACAGACAGGACTTATCCATGCTTAATGTCCATGAACTTGAGCGGAACTGGCTACGTTATAAAATCAAACAGTCCCTTCCACGCATCGCAGTAGGCTTAGTCCTGATCACAGCAAGTGGTATACTTTATTACTGGTCATCTTTCTCAGATGGACCTTTGGAGACCATACAAAAGGACAATACGACTCTTATAGTCTCTAGTGCAACTACAGTTGCCCGTGCCAAGAATAGTATAGAAGAGAGCACCCCCCTAGCTACTTCTGTACCAAAGACACTTCCTCCTCCAAAAGCTATTGGTGGGCCTACAGCTTCTTCTGTACCCAAAGCCATAGAGGTGTCATCAATACAAGATGACAATGAACCGTCCAGAATCCTTAGACCATCTCTAGGCTTTATGGATACTATTAAAAACGATGCTTCCCGTACCGATGAGAGGCCGATAAAGAGATCCTCACCAAAAGAGACCCTCTCCCCTAGGCCTACTATTATCCAACAACCCCTTGAAAAAGCTATAGAGACCAAAAAGGTCAAGGACACTCCTCCTCATATTGCAGAGGTGCCAGAAAAAAGTACGATCGTCTCAGTACCACAGAAGTCTGCTATCACTATCACTGCCAAACAGGATGAAGCGGATATCAAAGAAGTCATAAGGCGTTTCAAAAAAAACAAGAACCCGGCATTAAGCCTTTTTATAGCCAGGCAGTACTATAAGACCGAGCGTTATCAAAATGCCTATAACTATGCATTGATCACAAATAATATAAATAGTGATATTGAAGACAGTTGGCTTATCTTCGCGAGATCACTAGTCAAGCTCGATCAGACAGATATGGCTAAAAAAGCACTCATATCCTACATAGGTAATTCAGACTCTGCCAGAGCAAAGATGCTTCTTGATGATATCACACAAGGTAAGTTCAGATGAGAACACTTCTCTTAAGCTTCTTTCTGATGGCATCTATCTATGCTGACGATAGACAAGAGCTCTATAGACTCTACCAAAACAAACAGTACAGTGCTGCATGTAATTATGGCATGCGAGTATTTCACCCTAATCGAAAAGATGAGTCTTTTGTCACCCTTTATGCACTATCGTGTCTTGAAGCTGACTATATTGACCGACTTGCCGTACCCACGTCTATATTAAAGCACTCGGCTGAGGCGAGAGCTAACTCTGCCTACTTCTCAGTCATCTTGATGCAGAAGAAGATGCTCTATCACTCTCTTATAGATAAAAAGCCTATTCCGGCTCTTAAGCTCCCCTCTACAGAACATATACTTTCTAAAGTATTTGACCTCTATAGCAATGATAGTGATAAACAAGAACGTGGGGTCTATTTATACAGAGATAAACAATCATCTAAAAAAACATATAAACTTTATATATCATATACTGGAGCCTTGGGAAAAATGATCATTGAGGAATATTATGATACAATGTTAGTAAAACGGCATGTATTTTGGTAAAGGTGGATTGTGGATAGGATAACACTTGATCTTCTTGAGAAAAAGCATATCACACAGCAACAGATCGACCGCCTGACAACACGTGGTATCAAAAACGAAGTACTTCTGGAGACATTGACAAAAGTCGGTGCCGTCTCTATAAACTTCGTCAAAAGATTCGTCGTAGAGCAGATCCGTATCGGTAGATATGAGATCTCTATCATCAAAAACTTCCCATTCTTATCTGAGCATATGATCTTAGAATATCTTTCTGAAGTACTTGAATTACGTTTCATCGACCTCGACTCACTTGATATGGACTACCGTCTCGCAGAGCGTGCTCCACTTGCACAGCTTAAACGATATGGTGCCCTTCCCATCTCACAAAGTGAACTTAGTGTCACTATAGCGTTCACTGATCCACTCGATATCCAGGCACAAGAGGCGATACAACGCTTTTTCCCACGTAAACCCCTTGAGATAGCTGTCGCAACGGAAAAGCAGATACAGGCCTACCTCTTTAAAATAGAGATAAAAGACAGTGTCCGTGACCTTGTAGAGAGTATACGTAAAGAGCTGAACTCCATCGGGACACTTGAAGAGCAACAAGAAGCCTCCTCCATCTTACAGTTGATCGATGTCATCTTAAAGACTACCATCAACGGGCGTGCAAGTGATATCCACATCGAACCTACAGAGAAGAACTGTGTAGTCCGAGCCAGGATCGATGGTAAACTTGCAGAAGTCTTCATCTTTGACAAAGACATCTATCCACCACTTGTCTCTAGGATCAAGCTTCTAGCAAACCTTGATATCGCAGAACGACGCAAGCCTCAAGATGGTCGTTTTTCTGCACGAGTCGGTGACGCTGAGTTTGACTTTCGTCTCTCGACACTTCCTATCATGTATGGTGAGTCTATCGTCATGCGTGTCCTTGATAAAAGCAAAGCCATGGTCAAACTTGAGGATGCCGGTATGGATGTCAATGGTTATAACAAACTCGTCCATGCATTACAAGCACCATTTGGGCTCTTACTGGTCACCGGACCGACCGGTAGTGGTAAGACGACTACCCTCTATGGTGCACTAAACGAACTCAGGAGTGTCGAAGAGAAGATCATCACTGTTGAAGACCCCGTCGAGTACCGGATGAACCTTATCCAGCAAGTCCAGGTCAACGCCAAAGTCGGTCTTAGTTTCGCAGCTGCACTGCGTTCTATCCTCCGTCAGGATCCCGATAAGATAATGATCGGTGAGATCCGTGATCATGAGACACTGGAGATCGCCATCAAAGCAGCACTGACTGGCCACCTAGTCATCTCTACTCTCCACACCAATGATGCTGTCAGCGCTATCCCAAGGATGGTCGACATGGGGATCAAACCCTATCTTATCAGCGGTGCACTTGTAGCTGTTCAAGCACAACGACTTATCCGTAAGATATGTACACACTGCAAACACAGTGTCGAGATCCCTGAATCACTCAAACACGACTACCAACAATATATCCCTGAAGATACCGTGTTTTACGAAGGTGCCGGTTGTAGAGAGTGCAATGGAAGTGGTTATATGGGACGGGAAATGATC
Organism: Sulfurimonadaceae bacterium; assembly: GCA_016744575.1. Lineage (GTDB taxonomy): Bacteria > Campylobacterota > Campylobacteria > Campylobacterales > Sulfurimonadaceae > BB26. The sequence continues at coordinate 40,720 of JADGEC010000013.1, forward strand.
AGTGAGGTACTACCGATCTCAGAAGAGATCTCCAGTATTATTGCCAACAGTGGTTCAAAAGAAGAGTTACTTGAGCAGGCTGCCAAAGAAGGATTTGTCAACATGTTTGTCAATGGCATGCAAAAAGCCATTGACGGTGTGACGACGATCGAAGAAATATTAAAGGTGGCAAAAGAATGAAATATTTTAATGCGACTGTCTTATCAAAAGGCAAGAAAACAGATCATGGTCTATATGCAGAGAACAAAAAAGAGGCGCACTACCTTGCCAAGATAAAGTTCAGCGGGATTCTCTTAAAAGTCGTCGAAAGTAGTCCACCACTTGAAGAACAGCTAAAGAAGTTCAAAGAAAACCTCCTACAAAACGTCCAAAAAAAGAAGATAAACCCTGATATGTTGATCGGTGCCATCCGACAACTTGCGGTCATGACCAATGCCGGTATCTCAGTACATGACTCCTTTAAAGAAATCGCTGATGCGACTGATGATGCGACACTCGAGCGTGTCTTCAGTACCATCGGTGATGACATCAACTCTGGACTCAGTCTCTCACAATCGATGAACAACTACCGATTTGAATTGGGTAACCTAGCCCTTGCTATGGTAGCTTTGGGAGAGAAGACCGGTAATATGGCTGAAGCGATGTACTCACTGGCAGATATGCTTGAAGAGATCCGTCGAAATATCGTCAAGTTTAAAAAGGCGATGGCTTACCCCCGAAATGTCATGATAGCTATGGCAGTAGCCTTTACCATCCTTATCTCCTACGTCGTACCTCAGTTTAAAGCCATCTTCGAAGAACTGGGTGCCACACTGCCACTCCCGACACAGATCCTTCTCTTTCTTGAGCATCTCTTTAACACTTATGGTATCTATGTCCTTGCCGGGATCGTTCTATTTATCATGACATTCAAGTATATGATAAATCACTCCAAAGAGTTTCGCTATAAATGGCATAAGTTCCTATTACGTGTCTATCTTATCAAAAACATCATCAAGTTCTCTACCTTAAGTCGTTTTACCTTGGTCTTTTCCGAACTTGTCAGAGCTGGTATTCCTATCGCTGAAGCGCTTGACACCTCGATAGATATGATTGACAATCTTCCTATGAAAGAGACACTGTCTACGGTTCGTTCTGCTGTCGAGAAAGGTGATACCCTTCATAATGGTCTCAAAGATACCAAGCTCTTCGAGAACATGATCATACAGATGATATCTGCTGGTGAGTCAAGCGGTCAACTTGATGCTATGCTTGAAAAGGTCACTGAATACTATAAGATGCGTTTTGATGCGATCATCGATGGATTATCAGAAGCTATCGAGCCTATTATGCTCTTTTTTATTGCTGCTATGGTCATACTGCTGGCTCTGGGTATCTTCCTACCGATGTGGGATATGGGTAATGCTGTTCAGGGAAGGACCTAATAATAGAGAGAACACCCGTCCTCTCTGTGACTCACTCCTAATCCTCTTTCTGCTCTTTTTCCACCAGTGCCGTATAGACATCATCTTTTGGCATCAAGCCAGCTTCATAAAGAAATTGGGAAGGTACAAAATTAGCTTTCTTTATCTTGTCATACCGTGCAAAACTAAGCAATAACCTATCTTTTGCCCTGGTAACGGCCACATAGAAGAGTCGCCGCTCCTCATCCAGACTACCTCCACGGCTCATCAGTTTGCGATTGGGGAAACGACCATCCATCAGATCGATGACATAGACCTCTTTATACTCTAGTCCTTTTGAGGCGTGAATACTCAATAGGTGCACACCCTCCCCCTGCGTCAGGTCCTGAGAACCCAAGATCATAGCATTCAAAAAGCGTTCATGCTCACTATAGGGTTTGGCCAGTTCAAAGAGTACACTGGATTTACGTCGTATGCGTTCGAGAGACTCGACTTTTTGCTTCTCGTCGATCTTACCATCTGGCTGCTGAGCACGCTTAGTAGCGAGTTGCTCGACGATATTCGCGTAAAAAGCTGACGCCGCTATCTTCTGGATGACCGTACGCGGCTGCTTTACCTGCGTCAGACCTTTATAAAGAAGAAAAAAATCATGCAGGTGTTGCGCCCCGTCTTTTGTGAGCTTTGGATGTTTTAAGACCATGTTCTTTAAGAACTTCGCTTCAAATCCCATCTTGGCAAAACGCCCGATGCTGCCAAGCTCCAGAAAATCATCAAAGAGTCCCAGCTGATAGTTTTGTTTACGTTTCTCGAAAGGATTGATGATCTCCGGATCAGGATGATAAAAGCCTTTGAACAAAGAGCCGCCGCCGAGCTTCTGCAAAGCGATAAAAAGCTCTTTGGAAATAGCACTACCTACCCCTTTGGCATACTCAAACAGATGGATGAATGCCATCATATCATTCTCATTGACTACCAGTGTGTAGATATCTAGAAGCGCTTTCACTTCTTTGGCATCAAAGAAACTGACCCCACCACGTCTACGACAGGGGATATCTAACTCGCGCAGTGTCGCTTCGACACCATCAGCAGAGGAGTTGTTCCTGAAGATGACAGCGATCTCCTCAGGCTCAGTCTGTGATCTGCCGATGAGTTGAGCGATGGCATGATACTGATCAAAGAGTTCATCATAGACCAACAGCTTTGGAGCGACTGCTGCATGATCGCGTGTCACTTCCAGTTTTTTAGGATAGATCCGCTCATTGTATGCGATGACCTTGTTCGCTAGAGAGAGGATCGGTACGGTGGAGCGATAGTTCTTACTTAGAGTATGGATGATCGCGTCATCATACTTCTTACCAAAAGTACCGATTATAGAGATATCTGCACCATTGAACGCGTAGATACTCTGATCATAATCACCGACACAAAAGAGTGAAGGTGGTTGCATGGCATCTATCAAGGTACCTTGCAAGGCATTAGTATCCTGATATTCATCGACAAGTACCTCTTGATAGCCCAGATCATTAAGCTTGGCAAGGTCACGCATCTTCAAAAGGAGATCATTGAAGTTTAGAAAACCATATTGGGTCTTCAGTGATTCAAACTCATCGATGATATCAGCATAGATCATACCAAAGATATCATGATCAGGGTGTCGGTCGCCTATCCACTCATCAAAGGGCTTTGTCATCTCTGTGTTCTGAAAAAAAGAGTACTTATCATAAAGATAGTTTGCCCCATAAGGTTCTGCTTCACCATCAAGATGATGAAAAGAGCGTTTCTCATAGACACTACGAAACAGTGTCTTAAGCTCTCTAGGCTGCTTTAATACGACCTTGCCATCTTTCTTTTTAAGCCACCGGTAACTCACGGCGTGAAAAGTCCCCGCATCGATCTTTGACGCCACCTCTTTACCAAAGAACTGTGCGACACGATCGACCATCTCCTGCGCAGCTTTGTTCGTAAAAGTGAGTAACAGGATCTCCTCAGGCCTCACGCCCTTGCCAAGTAGATAAGCTATACGTCCGACGATGGTAGAAGTCTTGCCAGTACCGGCAGAAGCGATGATCAGATTATGCCCATTAGATGCGGTAGCCGCTCTATACTGATCCTCGTTAAGTCTTGAAAGTGGCATAAAGCTCCTGTATCTGCTGTATAGCGACCTCTGATAAGCATACATATCATTTTAGGTAGCCATACGTAACGTGCTCCCTCTCACAGAGAGCCAACATCTTAGGTATTTAGCCGAATCTTACTGCTATTTGGCTATAATTCGCCTAAAATTTCTGACCATAAGGCTCTCCCTTAGAGACCCTTGAGAAGGTAGTATTCGATGTCCAAACAAAACTATGATCCAAAAGCCCTGGAAGAGCAGTACTATAAGCTCTGGGAAGACCGCGGTCACTTTGAGATCGACGGCAATAAAAACATTCAAAAAGCCAATAAGAACTTCGCCATCATGATGCCTCCGCCAAATGTCACAGGGCGCCTTCATATCGGGCATTCACTTACCTTTACCCTGCAAGACATCATCACCCGTTACAAACGCATGGATGGTTATAAGACCCTCTGGCAACCGGGAACAGACCATGCAGGAATAGCCACGCAAAACGTAGTAGAGAAACAGCTCCTGGCTGAAGGTACGACCAAAGAAGAGCTCGGACGGGAAGCCTTTTTGGAACGTGTCTGGGCATGGAAAGAGGAGAGCGGTGGCATCATGGTCGACCAACTGCGTAAGATGGGTGTCTCACCGGCCTGGGAACGCGAACGTTTCACTATGGACGAGGGACTCAAAAGTTCCGTCAAAGAGGCATTTGTTCATCTCTATAATGATGGACTTATCGTTCGTGGAAACTATATGGTCAACTGGTGTACCCATGATGGTGCACTCAGTGACATCGAAGTCGAACATGAGGAGCATAATGGAAAGTTCTACCATATGCACTACCCTTTCGCTGATGGCAGCGGGCACATCACTGTAGCCACTACTCGTCCAGAGACTTACTTTGGCGACACTGCCGTTATGGTCCATCCTGAAGATGAACGCTATGCCGACCTCATCGGAAAAAAACTCAGACTGCCATTGATCGATCGTGAGATCACCATCATCGCAGATGAACATGTCGACAAAGATTTTGGTACCGGCCTGGTCAAAGTGACCCCGGCACATGACCCAAATGACTACGAAGTCGGAAAACGTCATGACCTGGAGTTCATCACTGTGTTTGATGAGAAAGGTATCTTAAACGACTATGCAGGTGAGTTTAAAGGCCTCGAACGTCTGGCTGCACGTGATATTATCGCCAAGCGACTTGATGAAGAGGGCTTTATCGAGAAGATCGAGGACCATGTCCATCAGGTCGGACACTGTTACCGATGCCATAATGTCGTTGAACCTTATATCTCCAAGCAGTGGTTCGTCCGCGCGGAAGTAGCCAAAAAGTCCATAGAGAAGACCAATGATGGTCAAGCCACCTTCTACCCACCTCACTGGATCAACAGTTATAACGCCTGGATGGGTGAACTTCGCGACTGGTGTATCTCACGTCAACTCTGGTGGGGACACCGTATCCCAGTCTTTTACTGTGATGCATGTGATCATGAGTGGGCTTCAAAAGATGAGGAGCCGACTCAGTGCCCACACTGCGCAAGTACTCATATCAAGCAAGACCCAGATGTACTCGACACATGGTTCTCATCTGCACTCTGGCCGTTTTCCACACTAGGTTGGGGTAATGGTGATACTGAGATGGACAGACTCTTTCAAAGTGATGATCTCAAAGATTTCTATCCTAACAGCCTGCTGATCACCGGTTTTGACATCCTCTTCTTCTGGGTCGCACGGATGATGATGATGGGTGAGACCTTTATGGGTAAACTACCATTTGAGCACATCTATCTGCATGCCCTCGTACGAGATGAGCACGGACAGAAGATGAGTAAGTCAAAAGGCAATGTCATCGACCCACTTGACATGGTAGAGAAGTACAGTGCCGATGCCTTGCGTTTCACACTGGCCATCTCTGCCGCACAAGGACGAGACATCCGCCTGAGTCAAGACAAGCTTGAACAGAGTCGTAACTTCACTAACAAGCTCTTTAATGCTTCACGCTTCCTACAGATGAACGTAGAG
>JADGEC010000124.1 GCA_016744575.1 Sulfurimonadaceae bacterium
GTATTATATATATTTGGTTAATCTATGATTAAGATAATATATATTGATGTACTGGCATGAGGGTGACTCTAATGAGCACCTATATCAGTAGGGGGGGGTGCCTTTGACTTGCTCTTCTTGATGACTGCTGTTGACTTTGCATTGGTGTATGACTAATTCAGAGTTAAATAGATAATCTCACTCTCTTTGAAGCTGTACCTGTCCAGTGAAGGCCCATCGTATCATGGCAAATGTCATCCAGATAAAAAGCAGAGGAAGAAGTATGGTCAAGACGACAAAGATAGCGATAAGGGTGACGATCTCTTTCTGGGCATCATCAAAGAGTGTCTGAAGTGAGTGTAACTGCTCTTTGATATTGATAAAGGTCTTTGCATCGTCATAAGAGTCTTGGAGTGACTCGAGCCAGTCTCTCTCCTCTATCATCGTCGTGTCATTTTGTGTAGCGATATCTTCAAGTTCTTTCTGGGTCAGCATCAGTGTCTGTGTAGCACTTTCGTACTGAGGTTGCATCAATACACTATATATGACTTCCTGGGTATTGACAAAAAGTAGGGCACTGAAACGTAAAAGAAGTAAGATGATACCCAGACGTAGAAGTATCATGGATGTCATGGAAGCTTGAAAAGGCTTATACCATAGAGTAGTAAGATAGAGTGTGATGATTATGAGTAGTGTGAGTTGTAGATAGAGAAGATCACCCATCGTAAGCAGAAGTTTGACGATGCCCAAAGAGACAGATGCTACAAGCATGACCCAGGAGAAGCGCTCTATGATGTCATTCATGGGGTCGAGTACCTGTCCGACGCTGATGGTGACCCCGATGCCTGCGGGTGAAGCATTGAGCTCAGTACCCTGGATCAGAGAGATAACGGCATTAAGCCCTTTGGCTATGGCAAAAGCACCGATGGCCCGTTCGAAAGACTCTTCATGGACCTGTCTGGCCTTATCATCAAGCTGTGTCCCAAAGGTAAGTATCATCAGCAGGAGTAGCACAATGCTCAACACCGCTTTTTGCAGCATCAGAGTATCTCGATCTTTCCCCGATGCAGCTTGACGATGCCGTTATGCTCAAACTCCTTGAGAAGTCGGCTGATGACTTCGCGGGAGGTCCCCAGGTGCGAAGCGAGTTTCTCATGTGTGATAAGGGCAGGGTTCTGCTCCTGCTCTTCTAACCAGTTCATCAGGCGGTGGTCCAGCTTCTCAAAACGGACATCTTCGATGAGTCCGGCGAGTCCCTCAAGTCGTCTGGCAAAAAGACCGAAGACAAACTGCTGATAAGCAGGCTCTGTCGTATAGAGCTGTTTGACGATCGCTGAAGGGAGCATGAATCCAGTGATCTCAGTCTCACAGACTGCTGTTCCAATAGCCGGAGTACTGGTAAAGGCACTGTTGAGGTTTACATTACACTGCTCCAGAGGCTCAAGGAAATAGAGTGTGATCTCCTGACCTGATTCATGCAGGCGGTAGACACGGACAGAACCATCTGTTAAAAAGAGGATCTCACTGCAGTTGTCACCTTGACCAAATAGTTCCATTCCTTTAGGTATGGTCATCTTTTTGGCATTGGCGAGCAGTTCGTTACGGACATTGGATGGAAGCTGGTCAAAAAAAGGGAATTTGGTCATGATCTCTCCTACTGGTATCTAATAAGATCTTTTTTATGCTATCTGATCAATATACTTTTGATTGCGTGGAGGTCCGACTTCCGGCACTGTTGAGAACAGCTTGGAAGTGTAGGGAAAAAGGTGTGTCTAGTTCAGCATCTGTGCGATAGCGTGTTGACCGAACTTCATAGAGAGAGCTTTTGCGGTAGCACCACGTTGGTTGGCGATACTCTGATCTGCTCCTTTAGTTATAAGCGGCTGTGCAAACTCAGGTTTGGCATCGATGATACACTCCATAAGCGGTGTCCAGCCTACCTTGTCGATGAAGTCGATATCTGCACCATTGGCGATGAGATAGTCAAAGATCTCCATCTGGCCGTAACGGATGGCGATGTGCAGTAGTGATGATCCGAAATCACCCGGTTCAGAGCTGTTTACATCGTAACCATTCTCCAGGAAGTGTTTAAAGGCATCCACGTTGCCTTTTTTGATAAAGTGAGTCACTACCTCAAAAAGGTCAACATCACCTTCTGCATATCCTGCTGCGTTCAGTACGCTTACATTATCGTCACTCAATGCATATTTACTTGCGATCTCTGTCAATGTCATATTGTTCTCCTCTATGGTCGTGTTGATTTGTCATAATTCTATCAAAAATAGTTACGCATCAGCTTATAAAGTGATAAAGCAGACCTAAAGATGTTGAAATCTAGACTCTTTTTCACATACGTTACGATTGCGTGCTATGCTAATCACAATATGATGCTAAAAAAGGTATAATCGCGGATTAAAATATATGAAATTCGATTAAAGAGACGAAGTGACATTTAAACCCTATCCATTTGAAAGATTGACCACTCTGCTAGAGGATGTCAAGCCAGCTAGTGCGTACTCTCCAATAGTACTGACCATAGGTGAACCACAGTTTGAGACCCCGGCGTTTATTCAAAAGAAGCTGCAAGATAGTGCGGCACTTTTGAAGAAATACCCTAAAAGTGGCGGTGAGACTTATCTGAAAGAGGCGATGGGTGATTTTGTCGCAAGACGCTTTGGTGTCACACTTGATAAAGAACAGCTCATACCGACTTTTGGTACGAGAGAAGTACTGTTTAACTTTCCCCAGTATCTGCTCTTTGACAAAGAAGCGCCGCAGATGGCCTTTACCAACCCATTTTACCAGATCTATGAAGGCGCAGCGATAGCGAGTCGTGCGACGATGCTTTTTTTAAACCTGGATATTGAGAACGGTTTCAAGCCGCTGATTGATGAGAAGCAGCTTGCTGAGACTGATCTGGTCATCTTGAACTTTCCCAATAACCCGACCGCTTCGACCTTGACACTAGACGAATTGGGCCATTGGGTAGTGCTGGCACTTAAACATGATTTCGTCCTGCTCAATGATGAGTGTTACAGTGAGATCTATACCGATGTCGCACCTCCTTCACTGCTTGAAGCGGCAAAGCATGTCGGTAATGATGTGCTTAAAAACGTAGTAGTGGTCAACTCTATTTCCAAGCGTTCTTCTGCGCCGGGGCTTCGTTCCGGGTTTATTGCTGGAGATGCTGAGATACTGCGTAGTTATTTGAAGTACAGGACCTATGTCGGTGCCGCGTCGCCGCTTCCGTTACAGAGTGCTGCTGCGGTAGCCTGGAGTGATGAAACTCATGTAGAGGCTTCCCGTAAGATCTATAGGAAGAACTTTGAACTAGCGAATGAGATCCTGGGGACACCGATCCCGGATGCGACATTCTACCTCTGGTTGCAAGTCGATGATGCTTTAGAGTTTACTAAACGTCTATACAGTGATCACAATGTAAAAGTCCTTCCGGGAGAGTTCCTGGCACGTACAGACAAAGACGGCAGTAATCCGGGCAAAGGTTTTATCCGGATCGCCCTGGTAGAGAACGAAGAGCGTACTAAAGAGGCGCTATATCGCATTAAGGAGTGTTTAGCATGAGTGTATCATTAAAAGAGAGAGTATTAAAGGCTCAAAGTGAGGGTGATATCGCATCACTGTATGTATTGGAACAAGAGGCGCATGATACCTTTGATGAGACGACTCTGAGCGGCTACTATGCTAACATCCTTGATCTGGCACTTGAGCGCTTGACCGAGACACTTGAAGCAGCCCGTACGATGAATATGAACGAGGTGCAGGATTTTGCGACAGTCCGGGCACTGTATGAGTATGCAGTGGAGCACTACAGTGCCGGTCAGAAAGATGATGCAGCGGCACTGTTTGAAGTCCTCGCTGGTATTAGTGATGATGAGAAGTTCTCAAAAGCTACTGCACTACATATGAGTGCTGCTCGAGAGGGGATGTCTCTGGATGACTTTATCAACAAGATGGCCGATATCGATGCGACTCAGGCAGCAGGTACGTTCTATATCAGCGCTTTTCAAGAGAGTGCTCAGGCGTTGTTGGAGAAGATCTAAGTGTTCACAGAAGCTAAAATATTAAAGATCCATTTTATCGGTATCGGTGGGATCGGGATCTCTGGGCTTGCCCAGTTCATGCACTACAAAGGACATGAAGTCAGTGGTTCAGATGTGGCAGATTCACGCATCGTCCGTCTCTTGCGAGATAAAGGGATCGATGTGACTATCCCGCATAATAAAAAAGCGATCACTGATCAGGATATTGTCATCCACTCCGCGATCATCACGCTAGACAACCCTGAAGTAGTAGAAGCGATGTCAAAAGGGATCAAGGTGCTGGCTCGCCGTGAGGCACTGCTCTACCTATTGCATGAACAGAAGGTCTATGCAGTCGCAGGTGCACATGGAAAGAGTACGACTAGTGCCATATTAGCGGCTATCATGGATGGTTCGGCGATCATCGGAGCTGAGTCAAAGGCCTTTGGTTCGAATGTCCGTTATGATGATACGACTGATCAACTGATCTTTGAAGCCGATGAGAGCGATGGAAGTTTTCTCAACTCTAACCCTTACTGTGCCATCGTCATCAATGCGGAACCGGAGCATATGGAGTATTATGAGTACGATTATGATCTCTTTTATGACTCTTACCGTAAGTTTATCGCTTCGGCTTCACTGCGTGTCATCAATGCTGAGGACCCGTTTTTAGAGAGTATCGAAGATGAGGCGATCCGTCTCTACCCAAGCAAGGATATCAGCGGAATCGAGTATGTCCTGATAGATGACGAACCTTATACACGTTTCACACTAAAAGATATGGGTACCTTTGATGTCTGGGGCTTGGGTGAGCATATCGCCCTTGATGCTTCTCTGGCTGTCTTGGCAGCGGCACAGAGTATGGACATCGAGACCATACGGATCCGGATGCTGCACTATAAAGGTATCAAGAAACGTTTTGATATCGTAGTCAAAAGTGAGAATGATATCGTCATCGATGACTATGGACACCATCCAACAGAGATACGTGCTACAATGGATGCGTTAAAGAGTTATGCCAAGCTCAAAGGGGTCAAAAAGATCACCGCTATTTGGCAACCGCATAAATACTCGCGTACCATTGACAATCTTGAAGCGTTCTCGACCTGTTTTGAGGGTGCTGACGAGTTGGTCATCCTGCCGGTATGGGCTGCGAGTGAGGAAGAGCGTTTTATCGATTTTAAAAAGCACTTTGCGGCGTATGACCTACGGATGGCGGATTATCTCAAACGTGATGGAGACGCCGTCAACATCTGCCGGCACGATGAGGTCATCGAGACACTAGATAGCGGTATCATCATCGGTTTCGGTGCAGGTGACATAACATATCAGATAAGGGGTGAGAAATGAGTTATATTATTGGGATCGCAGTCGTCATCCTTTTCTTTATAGTACTACACTATTTTACCGAGTTGGAATATAAGCAGAAGTTTGCTATTAGCATCGGAGTCGCAGCTGTCATCGGTGGTGCTTATGCTTACAATCAGATGAGTGATGCCCAGCGTCAGCATTCGATCGATATCGAACTTAAGTATCAGCAGGGTAAGAACATAAGATGTGAAGGGCTTGATGTCAATCAGACAGGGTTCTCCTATAGTGTAGGTACACAGACTTTTATAGGTCGTGAAAGTACGGACCACTACAGCCGGATGTTTGACGCCTCTATATGCCAGTAAGCTGGCTTGACAGGCTGCTTGATCAGCTTGATCTTACAGCGCATACAGACTCATTGCAGGCTTATTTCAGTCGTGAGCAGCCGCTGGCTATAGAAGGCGATCAGGAGCGGCATTTCCGTCATATTCAGGCATTGGACCGTCTAGAGTTCAAAGCACCGCCGAAAGTGACCCACTATCACACCATCAGAGCCCATCTGAAAAAAAGCGGTGTCCTACGTTTTGAGCAGATCTTTGAGATCATTAAAGTCATCCGCTATTTCCATTACCTGAAAAATAGAAAGTTCGAAGGGCTTATTGCCGCATGGATGGATAAGATCGAGATCCATGAGGACTTTAGTGAGATAGAGCGCTATTTTGATGAGGACGGAAACTTCCTTGATGCACGTGATGAGGAGCTTAGTAGACTCTCAGAACGTATCAAGACACTCAAGAACGATATCAGTGGACAGGTGAAACGTCTACTCTTCTCCTCAAAACTCTCCTCTTATCTTGTGGATACGCAGATACACTACGTCCATGATGAGGAGTGTATGCTTGTTCGCGGTGGATTTAACCATGTCTTGAAAGGAAGTGTCCTTGGTCGAACGACTGCGGGCTTCTTTTACGTCTCTCCCGATGCTATTAGTAAGACCAAAACGAAGATCCGTGCCATCGATCAGGAGCGTGAAGCGCTTTATTATGCCTATGCAAAAAAGTTCTCTGCCTCACTGAAGACGATGTTACCGTTCATCACCTTTATTGACAGAGAGTTTGATCGTTTGGACCATTATCAGGCTCGTGTCCTCTTCGCACGTTCGAAAGACTACAGTATCATGCAGGCCAAAAAAGATCGTGCCATCATCATAGAGGAGTTCGAGCATCCGGCTCTGCAGAGAGCAAAACCGGTCAGTGTGGATTTCTCGCGCGCAGTATTGATGATCACTGGAGTAAATGCGGGTGGTAAGACCATGCTGCTTAAATCGATCTTGAGTGCGACGGTGATGGCTAAGTATCTTATCCCGATGAAGATCGATAGACATAAGTCAAGTATAGGTAGTTTTAAACGCATCAGTGCGGTCATCGATGACCCACAGAACGTCAGTAATGATATCTCCACCTTTGCTGGACGGATGTTGCAGTTTGGTAAGCTTTTTGAGTCTAACTCCTCGCTGATAGGTGTGGATGAGATCGAACTCGGTACGGATAGTGATGAAGCGGCGGCACTCTTTAAAGTGATGCTTGATGAACTCATCAAAAAAGGGCAGAAGATCGTCGTCACGACACACCATAAACGACTGGCATCATTGATGGCTGATAGTGATGAGGTCGAGTTGATGGCAGCAGTCTATGATGAAGAGCGGCGGCTTCCGACTTATGAGTTCCTTCAGGGCATCATCGGTAAGAGTTACGCCTTTGAGACCGCATTGCGTTATGGGATCAACCCACGTATTGTCGAACAGGCCAAGAGTGTCTACGGTGAACAGCATGAGAAGCTAAACCTGCTAATAGAGCGTGGATCACAACTTGAACGTGACCTTAGAAAGAAAAATGCTCTGGTGGATGAGAAGCTCGAATCAGTAATCGTGCAGGAGAGGGCGTTAAAAGAGGCTAAAGAGAACGTCGTCAAAGAGCTTGATACCCATAAAAGTCGTTTGCAAGACGAGTATGATATTGCCATAGGTGAGGCAAAAGATGCCGCTAAAGGCAAGGATGCACCGGCCATCCATCGACAGATGAACAAAGCCAAGGAGAAGCTGCCTAAAGTAGAGCCTAAGATCACAACACCGATAGAGTACGACTTTAAAGTAGGGCAGCGGGTAAAGTATCGTAAGCAGCGTGCTGTTATTATCTCACTAAAAGCCAAAGAGGCGACCATTGAGGTCGAAGGGATGCGTATGCGTGTGAAACGTTATGAACTCAAACCCTCAGAGGCATTGCCTAAACGACCAAAAGTGCAGGTCCAGGTACAACGTGAGACTCGAAGTGGTCTGAAGTTAGATCTGCATGGTCTTCGAGCTGATGAAGCCGAAGAGAGACTCGACAAGTTTCTTTCCGATGCCTTAATAGAGGGCTGGGATGAGGTCATCGTCTATCACGGTATCGGTACTGGGAAACTCTCCTACGCTGTCAAAAACTTTCTTATCGCCCATCCAAAAGTCAAGAAGTTTGAAGATGCTCCTCAGCATATGGGCGGATTTGGTGCGAAGTTGGTCACGCTGTAGATGGAGTTTGCCTTCTATTTAAAAAAGGCTATTAGTTTCTTTATTGAACCGATAGGTATGGTCATCACTCTCTTTGTTCTGGGTCTCTATTTGCTGCTTGTCAAGAAAGATACTTTGGCCAAGATCTCTTTACTTCTTTCTTTAGGGCTTTTACTGCTCTTTTCCTATCAACCTTTTGCCAATTTCTTGGTCACAGACCTAGAAAGTGAGTTTCCAAAGTATTATCATTCTCAGGGTATAAAGTATATCCATGTCCTGGGTGCTGGACACAATACGGACGATACACAGCCTGTCTCCTCAAATGTTAGCGATGCAGGAACAAAACGGGTCTTAGAAGGTGTTATGATCCATAAAGACTCTCCAGACTCTAGACTTATCTTTACTGGTTATGCAGGCAAGAGTGAGATATCTAGTGCAGTGATGTATTCTCGACTTGCTATGGCACTGGGTGTAAAAAAAGAAGATATTATCATTCATGGTGAGTCAAAAGACACAAAAGAGGAGGCACTATTTGCCAAGAGCATAGTAGATAAAGAGCCTTTGATATTAGTCACTTCAGCGACACATATGCCGCGGTCTATGAAGCTTTTCAGATCTGTGGGTCTAAATGTAGCAGCAGCGCCGACTGACTTTCTCAAAGAAGAGGTGAACTACTACTTTAAGGCACCTAATGTGGATTCGTTAGATAAGTCGACTAGAGCGATACATGAGTATTTTGGTCTATTGTGGGCTAATATAAGAGGCTAAAATCCTTATGTGAAGAGTCACTGTGCTCTGTCAATTAGCAGTAAAGTGCCTTTTTTCCCACGCTGAGTTCTCGTTACGTTGTTTTTCCTCATAAAGTGAGTGCAAGGTCTCAAAATCTTCGTTTTTTTGTTTTTTTGGCATTATCATGCTTATCCAATGATAATAAAGCTGCCTGATCGCTTTCATGTATGTTCCTTTTCATCAAATCATAGAATGCTAATTATCAGAGTGGGTCAACACATTTGAGTATAAGAATAAAATATGAGATGTATCAGAGTGTAGCAAGATGTGCTTAGATCCTAGTGCGATTATGAGATACTTTCCAAAGGACTTTTACTACTGTAACCAGTTACGATATCTCCCGTAAAGAAGATGTGAGAGACCTCACATCTTTAGGGAGTAAGGTCAGACAAGATAGCTCTCACCTGACCTGCCTGGATCACAAAGTCGTATAAAACGCTGATGATACACAGGGTTTTTAGAGATGCTTTTTTGTTTAAAAAAAGCCCATTATTTCTGTATGAGAAGGTCGGCTATCTTCTTAGATGAGTCTATTGCTCCTTCTAAATAGCCTCCATCATCATAGGCATATTCGGTTCCCGCAAAAAGCAGTTTTCCTTCAAGATGTGTTATCTCAAGGCCGTATGAGGGATGGGTGTTTGAACTCATGGAGTCTTGTATTGTCGAGGTGAACGGCTCTTCTCTCCAGTCTATGATCCCGAATTTAAATCCGAAG
>JADGEC010000125.1 GCA_016744575.1 Sulfurimonadaceae bacterium
TCTCATCTCGCGGGCGATCAGAGGCACTGTCTTGTAAGATCTTTATCGCACTGTCGCGGTACATAGCGTTATAGCGTATGAGGCCCTTGACGGTACCTTCTGTAAATGCTTTTGCGATCGTATCGATCTCTACCGGAGTACTCTCTACTCCTGCAAAGAGATCCTTCAGTAAAAGGCAAGCGCTAAGTATGAAGATCTTTTTCATATTTTTAGACCTTATTATAAGATGAGCATCATCTATACCGTTCCTATATCCCGATAAATGATCGTATTGGCCAGGGTGACAATACCACAGTATTTATGCAGCGATCGGTTTTGTGTGCGTCTCTTTTTTATTTAGCTCATCCACGATCTTCGTCACACACATATCTGACGTCACATTTAGTGATGTCCGAGCCATATCTAAGATCCTATCTACTGCCACGATCAAAGCGAGATACTCGACCGGCAGCCCTACCTGTTGTAAGATGACGACCATCATGACCAAAGAAGCAGAGGGTAGGGCGGCAACACCGACGCTCAAGGCTACTACGGTGACTCCCAGTAATAGTTGGTCACCAAAGCTAAGGATCGTTCCTGAGAGGTTGGCAATATAGAGCACGGCAATACTCAAATAGGCCGCTGTACCGTCCATGGAGACTGTTGCACCAAGAGGGAGGACAAATGCGGCACTCTCTTTGGAGACATCTCCTTTCTCCTGAGCGACTTTCATGCTGACCGGTAAGGTGGCGGCACTTGAGGCGGTAGAAAATGCCATCAAAGGCACCTCTTTGATGTGCTGCAGATAAGGGTAGGGATTGATTCTGGCGAAGAGGGCGACGACAGCTGGAAGGGTAAGTGTGCCATGAACGGCGAGAACACCCAATACCAGTAAAAGGTACTCCCACAATCCAAGGATGACATCGATTCCCTGTTTGGCAACGATGTAGCTGATCAGAGAAAAAACACCAATCGGGGTAAGGGAGACGATCCACTCAGCGATCTTTAGCATGGCGCTGCTGATGGCCGTAAAAAAGTCAAGCATGATATCTTGATGTTCTTGTTTAAGGTAGAGGCTGGCAATACTCAAGAAGATGGTAAAGACAATGACTTGCATCATATTTCCACCGGACAGTGCATGGAAAATATTTGTTGGAATGAAACTGAGCAGCATCGCTTGCAGTGAGAAAGGAACAATGTCCTGAGCTTTGGCATATTCCAGTCCTTCTGATGAGACGACCTCACCAATGGGAAAGAGGTTGATGGCGACGATCGCCAGGAAAACGGCCAGTGCAGTTGTGACGAGGTAAAGACCGATCGTCTTCAAGCCGATCCTTTTGAGTTGCTCAAGTGAGCCCAGCCCGGCAATAGCAACATAAATAGAGGCAAAGACCAAGGGGACGACCAGCATTTTCAAAAAGCTTACAAAGGCCATTCCGACGACCTCTTGTTTGAGGGCATACTCCGGCAGGTACATGCCGAAAAGAATACCTAAAACAATTCCGAGAAGGACAAGTGTGTTGGGAGTCAAATAGCTTTTGAACGATGAAGACATAAGTGAAGCGATCCTTGAGATTTTCTGGAAAGTATAGCTAACTTTAGGTGTTTTTTACACACGCGAAGGCACAATGACGTTATCTAGATCACATAGGGTCGATATGACAACTTCGGAAGTGCAGCAGACAAAAAAGATCGGGCTCGCCATTGGTCTTGCTGTCATCGCTTTTTTTTCGATGGCACCATTTTTCTCACTACAACAGGCATCGCTTGTAGCCTCGATCGTCTTGCTGGTGACACTGTGGACCAATGAGGGCTTATCGTTGGCCGTGGTCTCTCTATTACCGATCATCTTGTTCCCCTCTTTAGGTATTATGACAACGGCGGAGACGACTTCGAACTATGCCAAACCCATCATCTATCTCTTTCTAGGAGGTTTTTTACTGGCGGTCGCCGTAGAGAAGACAAACCTTCATCGCTGGATAGCGAACAAGATCTTGGGACTCTTTCCCAACAGTGCGAGAGGGATCATCTTTGCACTCATCATCACCTCCGGGCTACTTAGCTCTGTGCTCTCCAATACGACTACGACCCTTTTACTGCTGCCGATAGCACTATTTTTAAGTGAGGATAACCGCCTGAAACTTCGTTTTGCTCTAGGTATAGCTTACGGGGCAAGTGTCGGTGGAATCTTGACACCGATCGGTACACCTCCAAACCTCATACTGATGGGCATAATGGAGGAGCAAGGTCTTGAAGCTATTCCATTTGTGCAGTGGATGTGGATGGTGGCCCCGCTGGTACTGGTGATGTTTGTAGTCGTCGGTCTCATCCTGGGACTGGGAGTCAAAGAGACTCATGTCGACCCTGACCTGAAGACACCGCCCCTTGACGGACAACAGAAAAAGGTGATGTTTTTGTTGATGGGTGTCATCTTTATGCTCTTTATCAACGCACCCATCAAACCTTATTACGGTGGGCTTGGGTTAAGTGAGCCGGGGATCTTGCTCTCCGCTGGACTTCTGCTCTTTGCTCCGCCTTTTTCTATCCTTGATTGGGCGGAAGACAAGTCTAAGATCGCCTTTAGGATCATGTTCCTTTTCGGCGCGGGTTTTGCCATAGCTATGGCCTTCACCAAGACAGGGATGGCAGAAGAGGTCGCCTCTTATCTCATCGCCTTGACAACACTGCCGACACTACTTTTTATGCTGGCTGTAGCCGCATTAGTGACCTTTACGACAGAGGTGACGAGTAATACCGCACTCATATCGATCATGCTACCTATTCTCTATGTCGTGACACTTAAAGTGGGTCTGGACAGCACGCTCTTTATGATGATAGCAACGGTGTGTGCGAGTTACGCATTTATGTTACCTATCGCAACACCACCAAATGCGATCGCGATGAGCAGTGGCGTCGTTGATGTCAAGACGATGGCCATCTACGGCATCTTTTTAAACCTTATCGGGATCGCTATGATAGTCCTTGTCGCTGAACTGCTGTGGAAGCATGTCATTTAAAGACACCAAACGACTAGCACCACACTTAGACTTTCATTTTATGCTTTGAACATTCTGTGCTTTGACTCCAGTCAAAAGTCATATGAGGCGATGATCCGTAAAAAATCAACATCACTCTTCTCATCTACAAAATGGATGCTCTCATAACGGATATAGAGTGATGTTTCTATAGTGAGATGATGGCGAAGATGTCCGTAGTAGGCATTAAAATCATCACCTCGATCGTCGTGTACACGGGTACGTGTGAGGTTTAGTGCGAGTTCACTGTAGCCAAATGAGGTCATCGGCAGGTCATAACGGCTCTTGATCATCCAGGTCTCAGGCTTATAGTTTCCACGTCCGTTGGCGATCATGGATGAAGTGAAGACCTTAGAGAGACCTCCGTAGCCTTTTACTATGCCGCTGATCCCGAAGTTTTGCGAATAGTTGACCCCTATCTCCCAATTCTCCGTCTCAAAGGAACTGCGCAGGGCGAACAGGTCGATATCATCACCGCCGTTTCGATTCTCCGTTACGACATTCTCCCCGCCATTGCCGCTTTTAAAGTATTGGGCTCCAAAACAGAAGAAGTACTGCTCATCAAAAGGGTGTTTGTAGTCAGCCTGCGTAACTAAGGTGTCATAGAGTTCCGGGGCGTAGTAGTAGAAGCCAAAGAGAGAAAGCTCGTCGGTGAGGTCGTAGTGTACTCCGAGCATGGTGATACCGTCATCTATCACACCGCTGGCACTCTCTTTATTATACTCAGCAGAGGTGTTCTTACGTATCTGGACGATGTGGTTGAGCTGTAGTCGCAATCCGCCTCTTGGCGTGCTTGTAAAGGCGATACCCTGATAACTCCAGGGGACGATACGGGTGGTATCATCGTTCATCATCGGCGTGTTTAGTCGGAAGTTTCCGACTTTAAGTACGCGCTGGTTTCGGCGGTATCCGATGAACGAGGAGCTGATAGCCGTAAGCGCATCACCTTCTCTGTCATTGTTAAAAAGTCCGGTCGCCATCTTGTTCTTTTCTGGACCGACAGCATTGGAGGTGTGAAAACTGACTCGTGCATAGAGCTCGTTCCAAGTCTTTGTCGTGTACTGAAGATGACCACCCAGAGCCGTAGCATAGGCATCTTCACCGGATTCTCTATCAATGTCGTAATGAAACAGTTTGATATTACCTTGAACGTCACCTTGTGATAGTGCCTGGTCAAGAGTTGGTTGGGCAATGAGGAGGAGAGATGACAAAAGAATAAGTGTTAAAGGTCGTAGAGACATGGGTAAGACCTTGGGAACGCACTCTCTTTTATGAGCATGGAAGTACCTTCCAAAATTGCTAACACTATTTTATCATAAGCTCCATACTAGATGCAGGCCATGAAAAGATAGTCTCAAGTTAAATCGAATTTGTGATAACGGCAAACGTTTTATGTTCAATAAAGTAAATGTTAAATATTATTCAGTTTATTTTAATTCTGAAACTTTTCTTTAGAATTTTAATTAGTTATCAAATGTTTTAAAATAACATATTGTAATTTTAAGCTGAGATGATAGGCCATATAGTGATGGTGGATCGACATAGTCAATACGGTCTCTAGAGATGATCGTCTGGTGACTAGGGTCCATTGTTTTCATAGTCATATAAGACTGACTATTTTAAAGGAGTTCAAAATCACACCATTTCAGTCAAAGAGGACCATCGGCGTTTTCTTGTTTATGTTTTATACGTTTTTAGTCATAGCACAGGCTTCCGAAGCACATCAGTTTACTAAAGCTGTCCAGGTGACAGATGGTAAGAGTGCTGGCATGCCCATCGAAGGAGCGTTGGCAGTCACACTGGACCTGGATGTCTTACTTCAGGTAGATGATGCACAGAGAAGTGAAGCTATCGTGATCGACTTGAGTGTGGATAAGCAGGTCATCATCTATGTCGAACGTCTTCAGAAACGGGGTGATGTCGATGACTTTAGTTGGTTTGGTTCCAATGTGGATGAGGAGGCTCAAGCCGTACTGAGTATAAAGAACGGCATCCTAGCAGGTACTATCACACTTAAAGAAGAGAGTTATAAGATCGTCTATTATGGTACCTATTACTTGGTAGAAAAGAGAGATGTCAGTCAGTTACTTCCTGTTGGTGATGACTTTGTCCCGGAAGAGATATTACTACCCATACCTGAAAGAACAGTACCAAAAAGTACTTCTAGCAGTGCCCTTACTCTTGGTGCAGCAGAGACCGGTGTGGAACAAAGAGCTACTGCTGCGGGTGTAGCCGTGACAGTAGATGTATTGCTGCTCTATACACAAGAGTTTAAGACTCGTTATGGAGCTGCGGCTGAGTCAAATGTCCAAAATATCTTTGACATTGCGACAGCAAGTTACAGTGACAGCTTGACGGATGTTGCCTTAAGTCTTGTCCATATGGAGCAGTTGCCTACAGCTTCTACGCTTAACGATACGTCAAATATGAGTACAGCCCTCTCTACACTTGCAGAAGATGGTTATGTACGTCATCTCCGTTTACAGTACGGAGCAGATACGATCTCTTTGATAGGCACCTTTGAAGATGTACATAGTTATTGTGGATTGGGAAGGACACCGACAACTACATCGTCAAGCATGGTCGATGCGTTCTCAGTCGTGCTTTATGGCAGTAGAGATGGTGGTTCTTACTGTTCTAGCTTGACCTATGCCCATGAACTGGGACATAACTTTGGTTGTTTTCATGATCATGATCATGCCAGTGGTACTCCGATGTATACGTATGCTTATGGACATGACGTTGCTAATGAGTTTGCGACGATCATGAGTTATGACCGTCCTAGCATCAACTACTTTTCCCATCCGGGTATTACCGATGCTGATTCAGGTCTGCCGATAGGGATAGCCGAAGGCAGTGCCAATCCGGCTGATAATGCCAGGACTATCCGTGAGAACAGAGATAAGATGGCAGATAACAGTAGCGAGATCGATGAGTCACTTGAACAAAACGACGTTATAGTTCCGACAGCAGATGGCTATGCTATTGATGGTTATTTGACATCCAATAGTGATCTTGATACTTATACCGTGAACCTTGGTGGTGAGACGACTTTTGATGGTGATAATATCGGTTATGGCGCCTGGTACTTTTATATCAGCCTCTATGATGCGGATCATCAGCTAGTCTATTCGACAGATGCCGATTATGCTGCTTCTGTCACAACGACTTTAGCCAATGGGACCTATCAGATGATGATCCATAAGGGAAGATGGCAAGGAGACTCCACACATTATACGATGGACATCACAACTGCTTATCAATCTACTGCTCCTGATAACGATGGTGACGGTATCCCAGACAGCAATGATCCATGGCCGGCAGACTCACGTTTTTCAGCGGACAGTGATGGAGATGGCATCCCTGATAGATGGGAGATGTTCCAGTTCCAGGGTCTGAGTGCTGCTACGGCGACTTCAGATGCTGATGGAGATGGTTACAGTGACCTTGAGGAGTTCAATGCTTTCGATAGTGCGTATGACCCGACTGGAGCTGAGCCGACAAGAAACGAGGCGATCCGACGGATCCCTCCTATGCTTGACACCTTGAGTATGGATGAACAGATGAGTGCAGGGCAGAGTCATACCATCAGCTGGAAAACGTTGGGTTATGATGAGGGTTACCATACGACCATCGCTTTGTTCGACTGTACAAACAAAGCAGAGGGGGAGTGTGGTAACAGCTATAGTGAGAACTTCTTTGCCCAGAGAGTGGATACGGCTTCACAGACAACAGATGCACCCTGGACCTATAGTGGAGAGACTGCGAAGTATTTCGACTATAGTACGAGCTTCACGGTACCAGCTACAAGAGCTGATGGCAGTGCCTGGTCAGTAACAGGGACGAAGATAGTCGTGCGGTTCTACCAGAAGACGAACGCAGACAGTGATGCGGGTAAAGGTTCTGTCTCATTGCTCATCAGTGGAAATGTCACACCGGACTATTATGATGCCACAGGGAGACGGATAAACAAGACTATCTGCCCAAGTGGAGGGTGTCAACAGTAAGGTATGAAGGGTCAGGCGTGAGTGAGTTCGTCACTTTTACTCTTTTCTCTGAGAATAATCGATTATTAAGTTTTAAAAAGTTTAATATTATTAGGTGTTAACTGATAAACATCATTTGAATAATACCTAAAAATCATATTTTATGTGATATTAATATTATACAATCACAGCTTCAGATTATTAAAGTTCTGTTTATTTAAAGTGTCTGACCAAGACATATGAATATTTTGGGAGAAAAAGAGCGGATGTTAAAGAGTATTATGACACTGGTCGGGCTGAGTGTCCTGACCTTTGGGGCTATGCCGGTAGTGACGAGCACAGTAGTGACGACTGGAGCGATAGAGAGTGAGTACAGTTACACACTGACAGGTAGTGACACGGATGGGGATGAACTCAACTGGAGCGTGAAAAGTGGCACGACGCTTCCATCCTGGCTACGTCTGACTGGAGAAGGAGAGATCGTCAAGACGATCGCGGGGAACGGACCGGGAAAAAATTCAAATCAGTCAAATAGACCGATAGGTATATTCGGTGATAGTAGCGGCGCTGTCTACTTATCTGAGCGGTATGCTCATCGTGTCCAGAAGTGGGTAACGGGAGCTACAGAAGGTGTGATGGTCGCCGGTACTAGCGCGAGCGGTTCTGGCGCGGATCGGTTAAACAATCCAAATGACGTCTTTGTCGATGGCAGCGGGGTCGTGTATGTGGTCGACCAATATAACCACAGAGTCCAGAAATGGACACCGGGAGCTACAGAAGGTGTGACGGTCGCAGGTGGAAATGGAGAGGGTCTTGGTGCAGATCAGTTGTACAAGCCATATGGCGTCTTTGTCGACAGCAGCGGGAACATCTATGTGAGTGATCACTATAATAATCGGGTCCAGAAGTACACAGAGGGTAACACTACGGGTGTGACGATCGCTGGTGACGGAGAGGCAGGTTCCGGTTCGGCGAAGCTATATAGGCCTGCTGGACTCTATGTGGATGAGAGTGGTGCACTTTACATAGTAGATAATAAAAACCATCGTGTTCAGAAGTGGGCCGCTGGAGCGACTGAAGGTGTTACTGTCGCAGGTGGAAACGGGGCTGGCCTTGCCGCGAATCAATTTCGTGACCCGACTGATATCTACATCGATGGTAACGGGGATATGTATATAGCCGACCAAAATAACCATAGAGTCCAGAAGTGGGCATTGGGAGCGACTGAGGGTGTGACGATCTTCGGTGGGAACGGAGCTGGCTCTGGCCCAGATCAATTAGATAGACCACAAAGTATCTATGTAGATGGCAATGGGGATGTCTGCCTGTCAGATTTTAATAACAATAGGGCCTACGTGATCGCAGGAAAGACGACATTGGTCGGTACCCCGACAAGTTCGGATGTGGGAGCACACACGGTCTCACTTATGCTTAGTGACGGTACAGATGAAGTGGAGCACAGCTTTGAGATCACTGTCGCAGGGTCTAATACAGCGCCGACTGTCACTAGTACGCCGGTGACGACTGCCTCAGTAGATGGTACCTACAGCTATACGCTGACAGGTAGTGATGCGGATGCAGACGCATTGAGTTGGAGCGTCAAGAGTGGTACGACACTTCCTTCATGGTCAAGTCTTGATAGTGGCTATGATGAGAACGCTACATCGACATTTGGAGGAGAAGGTAGTGGTGCGGCTCAACTCAATGATCCTCTAGGTCTGGCGTTTGATGCCAGTGGGAACCTCTACGTGGCAGACGATGATAATGATAGAGTCCAGAAGTGGGTGCCAGGTGCCACTGCAGGTATCACCGTCGCTGGAGGTAATGGTGAGGGGGTTGCTGCGAATCAGTTCGATGGAGCAAATGATGTAGCTATCGATGCCAGTGGGAACCTCTATGTGGCAGATAAATATAATGGGAGAGTCCAGAAGTGGGCGCCAGGGGCCACGGAGGGTGTGACTGTCGCCGGAGGCAATGGTGAAGGTGCGGCTGCGAATCAGCTTGATGCTGTCGGCAGTGTAGCTTTTGATGCCAGTGGGAACCTTTATGTGGCAGATATTCTTAATCATAGAGTCCAGAAGTGGGCACCAGGTGCCACTGAGGGTGTCACGGTCGCCGGAGGCAATGGTGAAGGTGCGGCTGCGAATCAGCTTTCCTATCCTCAGTATTTAGCTGTTGACTCAAGTGGAAACATCTATGTCTCAGACGCTGGAAACCATAGGGTCCAGAAGTGGGCACCAGGCGCCATAACAGGTGTCACAGTCGCCGGAGGCAATGGTGAAGGTGCTGCTGCCAATCAGCTTGCCTCTCCAATGGAGTCCATTATCGACTCAAGTGGTA
>JADGEC010000126.1 GCA_016744575.1 Sulfurimonadaceae bacterium
CCCATATCTCAAATAACTATATAGATCTTAAAAGACTATAATTTATCAAATTAGTTGATAAAAGGAGATCAAGTTGAAAGAAAGAGATTTGACAGAAAAAGAGGTCGCGATCGATAGGAAAAAACGTAGTTTTATGAAGAGGTTCGGGCAGTATGCTGCAGTGGGTGCAGGGACGTCAGTGCTGATAAGGCCTACAAACTCCTCTGCAGACAGTTCAAATGCCAATCCTAACGCTGGTTTTGGCCAGGGGCAAGGACAAGGTGGAGGTGGTGGTAACACAAATGGTGGAGGTTGATGGTAGTGAGTCGTGGGTCATATCAATATGAGAGCTTCTCAGGAGTATAGGTTATCGACGAACTGTAAAGGGTTGGATACTTATCTTCTGGATGAAAGCGTCTTGGTCTATTCCAAAAAGACGCAACAGGTATGTGGCTATGAAAAAGCTGATGCTGCGTTGTTCTTGCAGATCGATGAACTTCTTCAGACGTATTCTAGAGAGGATGTTCTTGCGATGTTCTCATATGTAGATTCCAGCTTATTGAACGAGATGCTAATACTTGCGGATTGCATGGAGCAGACGGAGATCTTGGAATATCAAATGGATATGAAGATAGGTCAGTTTGTCTCAGACAGGTCAGCTCGTTCTGTGTATGTGGTCGAGAGTCTTGGCTTTGCAGTCCATTATCCTGAAAAAGGACTATTTACCTTACTTCACCCATTATTTCAACATCTTTACGTTCAGAGAGATGATGCAAAAAGGATGATATCCATCGACTTCATCCGAGCGGGTGACTCATCATGGAAGGTCAAGTGGAATGATATTATGATAGAGACGGCTGTTTCACAAGCCCGATTGGCGGGGTATCTCCAGGACTTGATGATGACTGCTGTTTTTCAATCGCATCCTTTACTTATTAAATTACATGCAGCTTCCGTTGAGAAAAAGGGGAGCGTCATCATCATGCCAGCCGTTTCGGGATCGGGAAAGTCGACTTTGACCGCCAGTATGTTATGTCATGGTTTTAGCCTTTTTAGTGATGAAGCGACCTCAATGGACATGGACGGATATGTCCAACCACTTCCTTTTTGTCTAAACATCAAGGCAGGTAGCTTTGATGCATTGGCTCCGATATATCCTCGGCTGAGCGATCTTGACACACATACCCGCTTTGATGGACAGGATATTCGGTTCCTTTCTCCTAAACCTATGCATGACGGTCGTCAGAAAGCCAGTCATATCGTGCTTCCTAGATATTCGTCAGGTTCAGAGACAATTCTAACACCAATAGGTACCACTCAAGCACTTTTGAGGATCAAAGAAGCTGGTTACTACGTCCAGGACAACATGGATGATAAGAAGTTTGCACTGATCATAGACAATCTTCTTTCCCTACCCAAATACTTGTTGGTCTATTCTGATCTTGAAGAGGCGATCATTAAGATCGATGAGCTACTCTTGTCAAAGACTGTAGAGACAGATGATGAGTGGTAAAGAGCTATCTTCTTCATCAAAACTCATCGTCCTTTCATGCAAGAATGATCTTTCTGATGTAGAGATAAAGAGTCTTAGGGCTGATGTCACTGTGTTAGCAGCTCAGCAAGCTCTGGAAGCAACCAGTATGTTTGCCTATGAGCAAGGCGTCTATCCTCTTTTTTTTCATACCCTTAAGGAGTATACTTCTGATCTATTAGATGATGAGATGAAAGAGGCTATGTCCTATATCGCTCATGATATCCAGATCACAAATGAAGCGATGAAGGATGAGTTACTATATCTCACTGACGCACTTGAAACGCTGGATATCGAAGTGATGCCTTTCAAAGGCCCAGTCCTGGCAGAGATGCTCTATGGCGATGTCTCACTCAGACAGTTTAGTGATCTTGACATATTGATCAAAAAAGAGGACATTGATAAGGTGGCTCTGCTTTTGGATACAGAGGGCTATAAAAGATCAATACCTCTGACACAAGATCAGGAAGAATTATGGCGAAAGACCAAGCACGATACAGGATATGTCCATCCGGAGAAAGGTATCTATATCGAGGTACATTGGGCTTTACTTGATGATGACTATCCTTTAAAGATCGAACTTGATGATTTTTGGAAAAAGCGACAGCTAGTCCATGTTTTCGGTTATGCATCTAAGACCTTCTCAACAGAAGACTTGCTCTATTATCTTTGTATACATGGTTCAAAACATCTATGGGAGAAGGTCGTATGGATCAAAGATATCGATGTCCTGATCCGTAACGATAAGATAGCGTGGGAAGAGGTGATAGAAAAAGCTGAAGAGTCTGGTTTCAATAGGATGGTCTATCTTGGGCTTACACTTTCATCGCAGCTGTTTGAGACTCCTTTGCCCCATACGATAAAGCAACGTATTTCCAAATGTACTGGGCTCGATGAACTAACAGGTTTTGTGATGAGATATATGGACTCACGTCCAGGTGTCTTTATAAGAAACAAGATGATACTGAGACTATTTGCAGATCATATGACAAGATTCCTTTACTTGCATAAAATTGTCTTTAAACTATCTTTTCTTGACCTTTCTGACCATGGTCTGCCAAAGTATCTTTATTGGGCCTATTATCTCATAAGACCATATCGTCTAGTCAAAAGACATCTTTTGTCATCCTATAGGTAGCTATCGGTATTTTAGCCTGTAGATCTGAGACCTTATATTTGCTCCTATATTTCTAGTTGCTTCTAGTATTTATAACTAAGTGCAATCTCGTAACTTCGGCCCAGTTTGTAGCTTTTGGTGACTTTATTGTCCTCTTCCCAGACGATCTCCTCGTTTAGGAGGTTCCGTGCTTTGAACTTCATATCGAGCCCATCACTTAGGTGCTCTTGCCAGGTGAAGTCGACGAGTTGTGGTGGTGTCTCATACTGGTCCGGGTACTCCTGGACACCATTTTTAAGACCGACTTTTCTAAGTCGTTCTGACATCAGGTTGTAAGAGAGGTTGACCGAGCGGCCTTCTGTGTTATCATAACCGAGACTGGCATTGATGACCATCGGCGAGAGGCCCTGAAGCTCTCGTCCATCAGAGGTAAAACGCTCCTGTTGTTCTTCACTTAAGCTGACTTCAGAGTAGGTGTAAGAGAAGTTACCGGCAAAGTAGAAATACTCCATGCGGTCATCGATAAAGTCGAGGTTCTTAATCGCGTCGATCTCAAAACCGTAAAGGATGGCGGAGTCTGTGTTCTCATACGAATAGATCGGCAGTGAGGTCGTCGGTCGTGAGACGTCCTCTATCGGATTGTCGAGATATTTGTAAAAGAGAGCACCGGAGAGACTCTCGGTTGGTGAGAAGTAGTGCTCATAACGAAGGTCGTAGTTGGTGATGTCTGTAGATACGAGATCGGGATTACCAACGACGGTTGCTACTTCATCCGGATGGAAATAACCTGATGAGGAGAACTCACGGAAATCGGGATAGACATAGGTCTGTGAGAAAGCAAAACGTAACTGGTCATCATCAGTGAACTTATACTTCGCATCGAAGTTTGGCAGCCATTTGTCTACGACGAGTGAGTTCTCAGTGATGGCGACGAGACCGGTAGATGCGTCTGTACCATACTCATAAAGGGTCTGGGTAAGGTCCTCTTTGCGCACTCCTAAAGTAAACTCGAACTTATCTGTAGGGTTTAGCAGTGTCTTGATGAAAAGTCCTGTCTGATCAAGGTCCGCATCATAGTAGTCAGATGGCTGAAACAGGGTCTTGACAAGAAGCCCCCGATCATAATAATCGGCATCACTGTTGGTGACATATCTGTCAAGTATAAAGTCAGGACCATTAGCCAGATCTGCTTCATCGAGGACTTGATTATTAGCGTCCATAAAGTATTTGTTCGAGCGTGACTCACGTGTCTTCTGTGTGACGGATACACCGAATTCCAGGCGGTCATGTTCACTAAAGAGCTCGATATCGGCCATGTCCCGCAGGTAGCCGCTTTTGACATCGTCGTCAGAGGTCAGATTGTGATTGATAAGGTTCTGTGCCGACTGTGTCTTGAGCACGTACTCATTACCCGTTCCTGAATAGTCGATGTAGTCATACCTAAGGTTGTCTGGTTGATCGAGACTCGCCGTCGACCACTGCACACCAAAGTCGAGCTGCTGCTCGACATAGGCATCAAAGAGCCAGCTTCCGGTGATCTGGTCAGTGTTTAGCACCCGCTCTTCCCAGTCGATCGAGTAGAGTCGCTGAAGGTCGTTGTTCGAGCCGATGGTCCCATCGGTGACACGGGTACGGTCTGCTGTATTGACCAGGTAGAGTTTGGTATATTTCACTTTGAACACATCATCATGGTTGTAGCTGAGGTTCAGCATACCGCCGTGCTTGATAGTGGTGATGGTACGTCCATTGACGCCCTGATTTTCGGGGGTGTCCGAGATGTTTCCCTGGCCGTCGATGCTGTAATCGAAGTACTCCTCTTCTATATACTTACTCTCCGTATCATAACTGTAGTTGGCCAGGATCCCGATGCTGTTCTTCTCATCGATCTCTATCTTTCTGGAAAGCTCTATGGAACCTTTGCCACCCAACGGTATATCAGACTTGTGCGTATCATAACTACGCTCGGCCATATCTTTTGTCATCTCTATAAGCTGCTCTTGAGTAAAGACACGGTCTCCATTGACATCGGTGGCAAAAGGACTGAACGATGGCGGTCTTTGTCCTACGACGACCTGTCCCGGTCCGAGTATAGAGTCAGCAATAGCGCGAGTGCCGTCATCAAAACCGGTCCAGTCACTTCCTCCTCCATCAGAGAAGTCACCCTGCGTCCCATTCAGGGCTGAGTCATGTGCTTTCACTGCAAGAGACATCTTCACGTAATCCTCACTGACATCCTCTTTGGTACGGATATCGATGTAACCTCCGGCAAAGTTCCCCGGTATGTCAGCAGAGAAGGATTTTTGTACTTTAAGACTTCCGATAACGCTGGATGGGAAGATGTTTAGGGGTACGACTCGTTTGGTCGGATTTGGCGAAGGAAGATGCATCGAGTTGAGTTCGACATTAGAGTAGCGTTCCCCTAAGCCGCGTACATAGATGTTCTGTCCATCGACCAGCGTGATACCTGAGACACGTTTAAGTGCTGCGGCTGCATTGGAGTCACCTTTTTTGGACATCTCATCTGCACCGACGATATCTGCGATAGAGCTGGTGTTTTTCTTTTCCGCGACGAGAGAGGCGAGAGAGCCTTCCACGTGCGGTGCGAGGACTACGAACTCTTCGAGCTCCATGGAGGCAGGAGAGAGTTCAATAGACTTGATGACCGTCTCTTTTGCCAATACGGTCACCTTCATAGTCTGTGAGCTGTAGGCATTATGGATGATGGAGATGGTCTGTTCACCTTCTGGCAGTGTTAGCATGACGATCCCGTTATCATCACTTTTGAGATCAAGACTCATCCCTTTGACAAAGACACGGGCCTCTTTTATCATCTTTTGGTCTTCAGAAGAGATCAGTTGAAGCTGTACTTCGCCTTTTTCTCTGACGGCTTGTTCGGTGACATCATGCTCTTCTTGAACGGCCTTGGAAGATTCGAGATCTGCAAAAGCCAAGGTGTTGTCACTCTTTAGCGAGATGATAAGCTGCGACTCTTTTGTGGCGGTGATAGCAAAGACTTTTTTGACATAAGCCTGAGGCATACCGTCATGTTTTGCGACAAGCTGCATCTGATAGGTGCCGACAGGAAGTACCGAGTAGATAGATCCGTCCTCGTCCGTCTTGAACTCAGCATGTTTGTTGTAGGTCCCGGTCCTGCCGATAGCAGCTATCTCCTCTTTTTTGTATATCATGACAGGCTGCTCGGAAAGCGGCCGACCATCTTTCATCAGGTATAAGGAGAGCTGTCCTGTACGGATAGAGGAATCAGCACCCAGTAAGAGAGCGGCAAAGGTAAGTAATAACAGTAGTTGTCTCATATAATAACTCGCATTCACATAGTCCAGTCAGTATCTTTTCTGAACCGGCAATAAGATGTGCGATTGTAGAAGATGAAAGACACTTTTTCATTACTTTTAAGTAACGATCTGATTACAAGAGAGTAGTGATAAGTATGGAGAGTCGATGTGATCGTGATCTTTTAAATTGTCTTATGATGAAGAGTGGGGAAGTCGAAAAAAGTCAAACAGAGGAGGCCCCCTGTCTGTAAAGTAGATATCTAGTTGTTTGAACCAGCATCCCATGCAGCCTGAAGCTCAGCAGCACCGTCAGCACCAGTGACAAGTCCAGCAGCGTTATTGGTCACAGTGACTCCATCGATCGTTGGAGAAGCAAAGACACCTTCTTTGTTGTGAAGCGCGCCGTCATCCGCTGTAGAAGCACTCATATCGATCGTACCGTTTAGGAAGGTACCAGTAGTGTCAGAGTCTTTGAAGTAAAGCCCTCCCTCTTTCTTCTGGTTGGCAGAAGCAGTGAATGCGAAGCCATCGATCGTGACATTTGTACGTAGTACTGTAGCGTCACCACTGTTTGTCATCTCTACAAGCGCAGCACACTCTTCTGTCTGGACGATAGTAAGGTTTGTGACTGTACCGGTATAACCGTTGTCGACGTCAAAAGAGTCATCCTGAGCACCGGTGATAGAGATATCCGCGAGGTTGACATTACCACCCCAGAGTTCAATACCGTCATCAGCAGAGTTCATGATGGTGATGTTGTTAATAGTCGTACCTGAACCGACACCTGCAAGGCTGAGTCCGTTGACTTCTTTATCTGGAGCGACAGCGAAACCAGAGCTGTGGATCTCGACATAGGAGAGTGTACCACTGCTATCACCGTTACCTTCAGTAGTCAGACTTCCATATGCGAAATCAGCGTCAGCCTCATCGACTTCATAGAAAAGACCGCCTTCGTTAGTCTGTGCCGCGCCAAGGATCGTCACACCACCCCAGAGACCTGAACGTGCCGGAGCGCCTTCCCTGACAGCAAGTGCGTCAAATACGATCGGCGCGTCAGCAGTACCTTCAGCGTTAAGTGTAGAACCTTTAGTGACGATCAGGTAAGCCTGCGATGTTCCGTAGATCTTTGTCCCTGGCTCGATGGTAAGTACTGCATTGTTCTTGACCTTGATCTTGTTTCCATCAAGGATGTAGGTGTTAGCCGCACTCCATGTAGTATCTGATGTGATATCACCGGTGATCGTGACATCTTGACCTGCAGCACCGATCTCATTGGTACCGGCATCCCACGCACCCTGAAGAACAGCAACACCATCGGCACCAGTGACAAGTCCTGCACCGCTTTCGATCACAGTGACACCATCAAGTACTGGAGCAGCGTATACACCCTCTTTGTTATGGAGTGCACCATCCGCAGCTGCTGATGCGCTCATATCGATCGTACCGTTTAAGAAGCTACCAGTAGTGTCAGCATCTTTGAAGTAAAGACCTCCCTCTTTCTTCTGGTTGGCAGAAGCAGTGAATGAGAAACCATCTATAGTGACATCTGTACGTTTGACAGTAGCGTCACCGCTGTTTGTCATCTCTACAAGTGCAGCACACTCTTCAGTCTGGACGATCTTCAGGTTTGTGACTGTACCTGTATAACCGTTGTCGACGTCGAAAGAGTCATCTTGAGCACCAGTGATGCTGATGTTAGAGAGGTCTACATTACCACCCCAAAGCTCGATACCATCATCAGCAGAGTTCATGATGGTGATGTTGTCGATGACGGTACCTGAACCGATACCTGCAAGACTAAGTCCGTTGACCTCTTTATCTGGAGCGACTGCGAAACCAGAGTTGTGGATCTCGACATACTTCAAGATACCACTGTTGTCAGCGTTACCTTCGTCAGTAAGACTTCCGTAAGCAAAATCAGCATCAGCTTCATCTACTTCGTAGAAAAGGTCACCTTCATTTGTTTGTGCCGCACCAAGAAGTGTCACACCACCCCATAGACCGGCACGTGCCGGAGCACCCTCTTTGACAGCTACTGCGTCGAAGACGATAGGAGCAGCTTCTGTACCTTCAGCCATCAACTTTGAACCTTTTGTGACGATCAGGTAAGCCTGATCAGAACCATAGACCTTAGTACCTGGTTCGATAGTCAGTGTCGCACCGTCTTTGACTTTGATCTTGTTGCCATCAAGGATATATTCGTTGTCTGCTGTCCATGTAGTGTCTGACGTGATATCACCCGTGATAGTCGTTGTCTCCACCGGTAGTGGAAGCGGATTTGCTCCTCCTGTATCATCACCAGGTGCGTTATTACTACTGCTACTGCCTCCACAACCTGAGAGTGTCAACAATGCAGCTGTTGCTGCGCTAAGGGCGATCGTCGAAATATTGTTTTTTAGTACCATGAGTCTTGTTCTCCTGAGATTAGTTGCTGTAAGTATAGAGTCGAATTGTTACGCCCTCACTACCCTTTGGTAACATTTATGAGACCGTTTGATTACAGTGAGATTACGACTAATCATTATATATAGGGCTATATCTGTAGAGGTGCCCTACAACACCATTGACTTAAGCGAATAAGTACTAGATGACAAAGGTTTGAGACGAGTAACCCAAGAGCACAAAAAGTGCGAGGGCCTGCTGCCGAAGCAAACTTAGCGTTAGCGTAGTCAAACGGACTTGTTCGTTTGGTGTTTTAAGTCAATGGTATTGGAGGTGCCCTAAAGCTCTTTGACGTAACAAATCCGTAACCTTAAGCCTTTACAATTGCCATCAAAGACCACGTAACAGGATTTGGGATGAAGGCACAGCTATTGATAGTCGAAGATGAACAGGACCTGCTTGAGTTGTTGGAATATAGACTTTCCAACGAAGGCTATGAGACACTGGGATTTCTTAATACTAAAAATGTACGACGTGTGTTGGATGAAGAGGATATCGATCTTATCATCATGGATAGGAGCCTTCCCGACATCGAAGGCAGTGAATTTGTCACTTTGCTACGTAGTCAGGGGATAGAGACGCCGGTCATCTACCTTTCCGCCAAGACCAGTATGTATCATATTGAAGAGGGTTTTCTAAGTGGCGGTGATGATTACATCACAAAGCCCTTTGAGATGCAGGAGCTCATCTTACGCATCAATGCAGTGTTGAGACGGACAAAGACTAAAGAGATAGAGAACGAGACTGTCAAGTTCAGAGATATCACGCTCTTTTTACAGTCTCGTGAAGCATTTATAGATGATAGGCTGTGTGAACTCACAAAACTGGAGTTTGACCTATTACATACACTCATCGTGAACAGCGCTATCGTGATGAAACGCGAGGCACTGTTAAAACAGGTCTGGGGAAAAGATGAGGCGTATCAAAACCGAAC
>JADGEC010000127.1 GCA_016744575.1 Sulfurimonadaceae bacterium
GTTGAAGCAGAAGTGCATTATGAGGGATTGGGAGTCGAAGCAGGTGTAGGAAGAGGATGGGTCGACAAGGTCCAGCCTGATGAACTGCTTCTCTATGCCGGGGCTTATTATCAGATAGATAGGTGGCGTCCTTATCTACTCTACTCCTCAAAAGAGTTCCAGCACAAAACGGTCGATTCTCTCCGACTTCCACCGGGCGCACCACCACTACTGGAAAGTCCGGGAGATGTCTCTGAAGATATCTATAGTATCGGTATACGTTATGACTTCATGGAGCAAGCGGACATAAAACTTCAGATCGACCGTATTCACGGCATGAGGACCAACCCGCAACTGCTTTTCAGCGATGATGAGGATGACCGAGAGACCACGGCATTCACCATTGCAGTAGATATGGTGTTTTAGGATGAAAAGAGCACTCTTTCTCCTTTGGCTCGGGTCTGTTGCAGCATGGTCTGATATCTTAGTCGTGGTATCAGAACGATCGACAGTAGAGAAGCTGGATAAGCATACGGTTCAGCGTATCTTCTTGAACAAGACACGCTCCTTTCCCAACGGCGAACACGTGGAAGTAGTTGAAGGCATGCCAAGTCTCCTTAAAGAAAAGTTCTATCGACTAGTCACTGATAAGTCCAAAGATCAGCTTCGCTCCTACTGGGCGAAGCAGGTCTTTACCGGAAAAGGTAAACCACCAAGGCAGATGGACAGTGCGGACCTGGTAGTCTATCTCTCTCAAAACCCTGATGCGATCTCTTTCATCTCTGTTGAACAGATGAGCGATTCGCTCAAGATCCTCTTTAGACTCAAACAATGAGACGTTCCGGCAACAAGCTTTCCATCTTTCATAAGATGCTCATCGCCCCGGGGATCGGCGCCCTACTCTTTATACTTTTTATCCTCTACACCTACAGCGAACATGACCTGAGTAAAACATCCCTTGATAGTGTCGGATCTTTCCAACTGCCGCGACTGGAACTTGCCCAGCAAAACCTGCTCTACTTTGATGCGATCGACAATGATCTCGAAGATGCCGTCGCTGCCGGAGAAGCAAGCTGGATCGCGAACACGCTTACACATAAAGAGAAGATAGAACATAACCTTGAACGTTTAAAAAGCTATATTGATGACCCTATGAGAATATCACAGGTCGACACACTTCATACTGATTTCTTATCCTACTATCACAAAGCAAGCAGACTCTCATATGCCATGTTATCGACTGCGCCCTCTGCTACTGCGTCCACAAGCCTCAATGAGATGATCGATGAGATGAACCGTCACAAGTCCATAGCCAAGAGAGCATTTGAACATACACGTGACAGCTTCAACACATCCTTAGCAGCAAGCCTGAAACGAGGACAGCTTCATCTCGACCGTATTCTCATACTCGGTGCGATACTCGGTCTCTTTTCTATCATCATCATGATAGGACTGACCATGATGATCGCACTGCCGACACGCCGAGGACTACGTGAGGTACTGAACTCTGTCAAGAACTTGGCACATGGCCGACCTGATCTCACAAAACGGATCGAGCACCATACCGATGATGAAGTCGGTGCACTCATCGATGAGTTTAACCGTTTCACGGAAAAGCTTGCACACCTCTACAATGATCTGGAGACAAATTCTGAGCGACTTGAATCATCACTTAGCGAGTTCAAGCACCTCTTCCATTCAACGATCGAAGCGATCGTCATCGTGCAGGACAATATCTGTATTGACATCAACCACCCAGCCTTACATATGTTTGGTACTGATGATAAGCATGATCTGATCGGTAAACCGATGATGAAGTTCATCGCTCCAAGATCGTATGAGACCGTAGCTATGTATACAAAAGTCCCTACTACAGAACCCTATGAGATCACCCTTTTTCGTAAAGATGGCACGACTTTCCCCGCACTCGTCCAGGGACATGATCTTCCGACTGCCGAAGGGGTGAAGCGTATCTCGGCGATCATCGATCTTAGTGACATCAAAGAGAAAGAACTACAGTTACAAGCTCAGAGCGATCTTGCACTGCAAGCCCAGAAAAAAGCGCAGGAAGCCACCCAGGCAAAATCATACTTTCTCGCCAATATGAGTCATGAGATCCGGACTCCGATGAACGGTATCATAGGCATGACTTATCTAGCACTTCAGACCGATTTGACACCCAAGCAGCACAATTATCTGCAAAAGATCGAAACAGCCTCAAAAACACTACTCTCTATCATCAACGATCTGCTTGATGTCTCCAAAATAGAAGCTGGGAGACTGGAACTGGAAATGATCGATCTCGATCTTCGCGATATCATACAAAACATCTCTGACATCATCGGCCCTAAAATAGAGGAAAAAGGAGTGGAGCTCATAGTCTCACTGGAGCAGTCCATGCAAACAAAAGTGCATGGTGATCCGCTTCGTCTGACCCAAATATTGACCAATCTTATCAGTAATGCTGTAAAGTTCACCGAAAAAGGCAGTATCCGCATCCATGCCCAGCAATTTGCTCCGACACGTTACCGTTTTGATATCATCGATACCGGTATCGGTATACGCCCCGAAGAGCTCGAAAAGATCTTTATCCCTTTTTCTCAAGCAGATGAGAGTACCACAAGAAGATTTGGCGGGACCGGACTTGGACTGAGCATAACAAGACAGTTGGCTGAGATGATGAACGGCACCATACAAGTCGAGAGCACACAGGGGAAAGGGAGCCGCTTTATTGTCGAGATCGATCTACAAGAAGCTACTCAAGATATCTCCATAGAGATACAAGAGCAGCCTCTGAACACAGAAGCCCTTTCACTCAAAGGCCGACATGTCCTGCTGGTAGAAGACAATGGGATGAACCGCGAGATAGCCCACGAATTACTTGACGGATTTGACCTTACTATCGATGATACGGCAGATGGTCAAGAGGCGCTGGAGCGATTTAAGCGATATCCTGGTCGGTATGATCTGATCTTGATGGATATCCAGATGCCTATCATGGATGGTTATGAAGCGACTAGACGTATTCGTGAGATCGACTCAGACATCCCTATTGTCGCACTTACTGCCAATGCGATGAAAGAGGATATGCGCCGAACAGAAGATGCCGGGATGAACGGTCATCTGAACAAACCGATCAATATGGATGAACTAGAGATACTACTGTCAAAGTACCTTGGAAGAGGACGAGAGGGCGCATCTTACAACCACCTTACACTACCGGAGGTAGAAGGGGTCAATATCAGAAAAGGCTTCTACCATGTCAATGGGAACCGTGTTCTTTATCAAAAGACGGTACAGGACTTTGTTCACAGATATCAAGATATTATAGATGACTTAGAGAAGCTATCTCAAGATGCGGCAGAGACACCGGCTCGGATCTTACATACTCAAAAAGGGCTTGCAGCTACACTTGGAGCCGATACCCTGCATGATGCCATCGCCGCATTAGAACAGGTAGATACTCCCGAGAACCGGCAGCGCTATCTTAAAGAGAATGCCCGGATCATCCATGCCTTAAAAGAGAGTGTACTCTTTCAGGAGGACCCAAAAGTGACATCCGGGACTTCTCCTATCTCTCAGAGTGAGGAGCAGGCCCTGCTGCTTGAACTTAAAGCGGCACTCACTTTACAGCAGCCCGCCCTGATCAGAGCGCTGATGGAAAAGATCGCACAAAGAAGACTCTCGAAAACAGTACGTGAACGCTATGACACTATCTCATTGTTGATCGCTAAATACCACTATAAAGAAGCCCTTGAACATATGAAGGATATCCCTTGAATCAGAAAGCCACTCTTTTAGTCGTAGATGACACTCCCACAAATATCGATATTCTCGTAGACCTTTTTGAGGCTTATACTGTCGCCGTATCCCTCGATGGTCTCACCGCCATCGAGATGGTCCAGAACATGTCGATCGATCTGATCCTGCTGGATATCATGATGCCGGGGCTTGATGGGTTCGAAGTCTGTAAAAGACTGAAAGAAGATCCCAAGACCAGGGATGTCCCTGTCATCTTCATCACAGCCAAGACTGATGAGGAGAGTATCGAAGCGGCTTATGATGCTGGCGGAGTCGATTATGTGAGTAAACCCTTCAAACCACGCGAGGTACTTGCGAGAGTGCGCTTTCAGCTCGAACGGGCCGAACATATCAGGCAATTGGAGTTTTTTGCGACACGCGACCCGATGACAGGCATCTACAACCGACGAATGTTCTTTAAACTGGCAAAAGAGCTTTTTAAGAGTACCCCTGAGAACACCTTATTTGGGGTGATCCTCGATATCGACCATTTTAAAAAGGTCAATGACACCTACGGGCACCCTGCCGGTGATACCGTGATCCGCGAAGTCGCACAGAGCGTGTTCGAGACCTTGCCCTCTGAGACAATATTCGGACGTATCGGTGGAGAGGAGTTTGCGATCTTCGGTACTTTTATCTCTAAAAACGCCGCCTTCGATCATGTCGAACAGTGCCGAAAAGCCGTTGAACGACTCCATATCACGCATAAAGGAGTCACTCTGCACTGTACTATCAGTACGGGTATAGCTTGCAAGAGCAGTAGACTCTCTACACTTGACTTACTGCTCAATGAAGCAGATACCGCACTGTACGAGGCCAAAGGTCGCGGCAGAAACAAATCGATCTTTCGGAAATAGCCTCATGATGCATACACGGCACTCCATATTGGTCGTCGACGACACACAAAGCAATCTCGATATCTTAGTCGATCTTCTTAAAGCGTATCGGGTCACGATATCGCTCGATGGTCCAACAGCTATCGAGATGGCTAAAACACACCCTTTCGATCTGATACTGCTTGATATCATGATGCCAGGGATGGATGGCTATGAAGTGTGCAGACGATTCAGGTCTGATGGACATACCAAAGATGTTCCTGTGATGTTCATCACGGCCAAAACCGACGAAGAGAGTATAGAGCGTGCCTTCTTATGCGGTGGTGTCGATTATGTCACCAAACCTTTTAAACCTCGCGAGCTCCTCTCCAGGGTTCACACACACCTGCAGCTCAAGGCCATGATGGACCATCTGGAGTCTCTTGTCGAAACAGAAGTCGCTAAACGTCAGAGGCAGGAGAGACTGTTGAAGCGTCAGTCAAAGATGGCAGCGATGGGAGAGATGCTTGATTCAGTAGCACATCAATGGAAACAGCCACTTGGTGTCATCACACTTCAGACCGATCTTCTGCTTATGGAAGAGACTCCGGTCTCACGTGAGACACTACAAGAGCACCATGACCTCATCATCTCACAAGTCGATCATATGGACACGACACTTCGTGAGTTTCGTGACTTCTTACGTCCAGAAGAGAAGAAACACTTCTTTAAGCTCGATACGATGCTCGAACATGTCCATATACTTATGAAAGACACACTGACAAAAGCCCACATCGATATCCAGATAGAGATGGATGCACACTCGAAGATCTATGGTAATAGATCAGAGATCGTCCATCTCTTCATCAATCTTATCAGCAACGCCAAAGATGCTTTCGAAGAGCATCTCACTGATCACCGCTTCATCCGTATTGTCCATGAGCATAAGCAGGAGACTGATCGTTTGCGTGTAGAAGACAATGCCGGAGGCGTGCCTGAAGCGCTGCTACCAGATATCTTTGAGCCCGATATCACAAGTAAACCCGTCGGCAAAGGCACAGGGATAGGGCTCTACATGAGCCGTCAGATCGTTGAAAAGCATGGTGGTAGCATCACGGTACGCAATACTGCAGACGGGGCATGTTTCGAACTCACTCTTCCTTCGCCGCTACATTGAGATAGAGTACCTCTGCCTATGCTGTCATAAGTGCCATCCATCTAGCCCATGGCTCTTCCAAAACTGATGTAAACAGCGTTATCGGAGATAATACTGGAGTAGCCCTACTCCAGAATGATCCATCTTTTAGACCGACTCCTGTCGATCCATCGATCTTAACAGATATTCTTACTGTAAAGACTCGAACCGTTCATCGGTCAAGGTCTTTAAAAAGGCGACGATGGCATCGAGCCTGACCGGGCTGTTTTCCCCTGCACCCATCCCATGACAGGAAGCGCATCGTTTCGAGACAAAAAGATCCATTATATTAGAAATGATACAAGCCAAAATGTTGGAGATGTTACAATTGTCGACGACTAAAGGATCCTGATGTCAGAAGCATTAAATGTATTGGTCGTAGAAGATGAGCCGACGATGTCAGAACTGTTAAAAAAGATGCTGATGCAGCTTGGATGTGAGAAAGTCTGGGTCTGCGCTAGTGATAAGTGTGCACTCAAGAGCGCACGAGACAAAGATATCGATCTTATCTTTATGGATCTGAACATCAAAGGCTTGATGGATGGCATTCAATGTGCAAAAGAGATCACACTGCACAAAGAGATACTGATCGTCTTTGCCACATCATACTCTGACAGCTCCATATTAGAAGAAGCGATAGATGTCAACACACTAAACTATCTCGTCAAACCTTATGGTCGTAAAGATATTGAGGTCACCCTCAATCTGGCCAAGGCTGCCAGAAAAAAACAGAGAAAAGAACCTACCAACTCCAGCCCACCTGTCATTTGGCTCGGTGACCGCTATCGTCTTAATACCATCAGTAGAGCCCTTACCAAAGATGACGTGGAGATCACATTAAGTAAAAAAGAGTTCGAACTGGTGGTCTTACTAGCTAGACACATAGATGAGACGGTCAAGACTGAACAAATCATCATGCAGGTATGGCAAGAGCGGGCCATCGCCGCCTCGACGCTGCGTGAGACCATGACAAGAATACGAAAAAAACTGCCTGATATGCAGATCAAAGCGATCCATGGTATAGGGTACCGCTTAAGCTTGGGATAGGTGATCTTAAGATGGTGACTGTGTTAATAGAGTGATCATGATCACTCAGTTTTAAAGATATTTAACTGACTGTTTAGCTGCTCCGTGATCGTACCAAGGTTATCGATCGATGCAGCGGTCTCTTCGATGCTTTTGGCATTTGATGCCGAATATTCGTTGACCGCTTCTATCTGTTCGATGACTCTCCCGATCTTCTCCCCTGTCTGTGTTGTCATCTCTTCGGCTCGCTCTACACTTGAGACCGCTTCTTTCATATAACTATGTCCCGCTTCGACTTTCTCGTTGACTACCGAAGAGGATGCTATAAGCGTATCGAACATCGTGACGTTCTCATGCATCTGCGTTCCTGCGTCCATGATGTTCTGTACGATGACATTGACCGTTGCATTGATATCGGTGAGACTTTTCTGGGTGCGCTCAGCCAACTTCCGGACCTCATCTGCGACTACAGCGAACCCTCGACCATGTTCCCCCGCACGCGCTGCTTCAATAGCGGCATTTAGCGCAAGAAGATTTGTCTGATCAGCAATATCCGATATGATCCCGAGAACATCCTTGACCTGCTCTGCTTCTGCCGCAAGCGTAGTGAGACGGCTGTCTAACTCGTTCTCGACCTCAGAAGTACTGTGGATCTTCTCTATCAGTACGGAAAACTCCCTGTTGACCTCTTCAATGATCTCTGAAGTCTGCACGATATTGCTCTTGACTTTCTCATTTTCCTCAAACATCATATCCAGATCGGTACGTATACTTCCCGTCTCATCTGTAGTACTTTTTACCAGCAAAGATGTCTCATTGATTCGTTTTTCAATAGCTTTCGTCGTCTGTGTCAAAGCTTTTGACACCGCTACGTTTTCGACACTGGACTGTTTTGATTCACTTATTACTTTATTGATGCGTCCGAGGAAAAGGTTAAGTGCATCAGACATCTGCTTGATCTCATCATCTCCTTGCGAATCATAGGTGTGGTAGAGCTCGTATTCGATCAAAGAGACTGCTTTCGTAAATTTTGTGATCGGGCTGACAATAGAACGTATGATCATCCATAAGAGCCCAAAGAACACAAGGACGAAGAAGATATTGATACTCCAGTATAGACGTTCCAAGACTTTAAGCCTCTCATCGATAAAAAGAGTACTTGAGTGCAGTACTTCACCGATCAGAGTATCCGCTTCATGTATCGCACTACGCATATCTCCTAAAATACCACTCTTAGGTGTCAGACCACGTCTTATGATCGCATCTGTCACTTCAGCGAAACTTTTCTGATAATGTGCAAGAGATCTTAGGATCTCTACTTTTTGCTCATCCATCAGATCTGAACTTTTGACATCCACCACCATCTTCTCATGATTAGCTGAAAACTTCTTAGGGTATTTATCCAACTCCCGGATAAAGAAGTCTTTCTCGTTGCGACGAAGCGTCAGCATATCTACAAGAAGACTATCATCATGAAAAGCCTTAATAAGCCTTTCTACATCATGTACAGAGTTTCGTAGAGCACCCCGCAGGCCCTGCGTATGATCAAGTCCAATGATCTGTTCTATAGCGACAAGTCCATGAAAATAGTTCTCATAAGCAGCCAAGGACTTCCCTATATCCCCTATAGTCACGTTTGTATATCCAATACTTGAAAGATCCGATCGCAGCGTGTCTATCTCTGTTTTCATGACACTCATCTGCACATCAAAGTTTTTAAGATATTTCAGATCTTTGCGAGCTAGAAAGTCCTTCTCATGACGGCGCTCAAGAAGGATCGACTCTTTGATCTTCGAAATATCACTATTGACACTAGATAGATGTTCATGTCTTAATTGTAAATACTCAGCTGAGACAAGCATTGAAAGGACGACCACAGAAGCCATAATACCCAGAGTATACAGACGAAGTCTGATAGAGATATCTCGCAACATCAAAAATTCCTTTTTTATGTTAATTAAAGTTAAATTAACATAAGAAGAATAAATCTGTTATTAATCTGTTCTATTTCCTGATATTGTATATTTTGACGCTCATGTACAGCTCATATAAAGTACTCGCTACACCTTCTATACACTTTGTAGACATATACACCTAGGCAAAAAAGAAAGACACAAGTACCTCAACCGAGTATCTATACTTCTCGGAGTCCATTACTCAAGCATTCAAGACACTTTTATACTATCTGTGACATCCTCTGCTTTTTTACGATGCCTCGTATTAAATGGGAAGACTACTCTTTTCATATAATAAATATGTCTTTTTAGACTGCTTGGCTTAAGACTTACCAAATAAGTCATAAGTAAAATAGCTACTATCCCCAGGTATATCATTACCATCATCGTTATCATCACTGCTCCTCGTATTATCCTCTAGACTATAGTCTGTTATTGTGAGTCAACTGTATTCCCTTCTCACAAGTCGTGATCTGAGATGCAGTCAGTGATATAT
>JADGEC010000128.1 GCA_016744575.1 Sulfurimonadaceae bacterium
CGTTTATCTCTTTTTCAGCTTTTTTTTTTTTTTCTTTTAATTTGATGAGCTCCGCGTTTTGATTCACTTCACTCTGCAGAGCATTCCCGATATAGTCAAGTGCTGTCTTTGGGCTTTCAATACTGGATATCTGCTCATTGATGCCTTCGAGTTGCATCTCAAGGGTATCCAGTCCAGACTTCTTATTAATGTCCTGGAGAGATTCAGCCTGGATGATGAACTCATGTAGCCAGTGCGTTGCATCTTGTAAAAGAGGAGTGAGTATTTGTGCACCCTGAGATAATGAAGGCAGCATCCCCGCAGCCATCTCATTAGATAGTCCTGATGCTGCCTGACCCATCGTCTCCATATTGTCATTGAAGTCAGCAGAAGCCCTGGCAAACTCATCAGAGATCACAGCGCCTGAGCGCTCTCCCTCATCAGCCAATGCAGACAATGACTCAGCAGATGTTCCGGCAAGCAGTACTACATCTGCAGCGGATTTTGAGAAGATATCTTGAGCCAGTGCTGTTCTAAGCGTCTTGTCCTCAACGCCGCGCAGTCGCTCGATCAAGATCTCGAAAGTG
The DNA here is from genome assembly GCA_016744575.1 of Sulfurimonadaceae bacterium. Taxonomy (GTDB): domain Bacteria; phylum Campylobacterota; class Campylobacteria; order Campylobacterales; family Sulfurimonadaceae; genus BB26. The sequence goes on from JADGEC010000128.1 coordinate 567, forward strand.
GTGTTCGTATCAGTGAAGTGTTCTTGAGCAAACTCAGTGGAGACACCAAGCTCGTTCATCGCTTTGGCAGCAGCACCGCCGCCATCACGCTTAAAGTTTGTAGTGCGTCGTATCATCGCACCAAAGGCGGACTCAAGTCCTTTGACAGATACGCCCGTCTGTCCGGCTGAATATTCCAGGCGTGAGAAGTCTTTGACGGCAATGCCCATCTTATCAGCCAGCTTCCCGGTAGCATCAGCCGCATCGATAGAACCACGGATAACAGCATTGAATGCACTGACGCTGGCTATCCCGGCAAGGGCACCGGTGATACCCTTAGCATAGGAGACGATGCTTTGTGAGCGCTTTTTAGCCTCACGATCAGCTTTCTCAAAACCACTGACAAGCTTCGAGACATCTGCTCCGACATTGATAAGGACTGTTCCGATAGTGTTACTCATCTTCTTTCCAACTTTCCAATGCGGTCTTCAGTCTGTTCCAAATGGATCTGGTCTTGGACTCTTTGCTTTCTGTTTGTACCCTCTTCTTGGGACACACCATAAAATCTTCTACTGACATAGCTTCTTTGAGCAGCGTACCGGACAACATATGCATCAATGTGGCCATCTGGAGTTCCATCCTGTCTGCAAAAGTAGGCTCAAATTGAAAATATGCTTCCCACTGACGCATCCCTGCATAGTCGATCTCACGCTCTGCTTGTGAGATGTGCATGCCCAGATGGCTGGCTACTCGGTAGACGAGGAGTTCGTCTTCGACTTTTTTGGCTCACTACCACCCGTCGCAATACTAAAGATATCTGAGATGATGGTATACAAAGGACCTGCCTGCTCAAACAGTTCATCTTTCGTCGCAAACATCTGTTCGCCATCATCATCGACGAGGGAAGAGAGTGCGACGACGATCTGAAGATCATTAAGCTGTTCTCGATTCATGATCTTCTTTCCATCTTCACCCGGAAGATCATCGACAAATCTGGTCTCGATGGCTATGCGATCTTTCATCGGCATCACTCTTACGTTGACGTCACCGCCCCACCAAGGGACGTTGTGTTCTACGATCTTTGCCTTGCCAGCTTCTTCTATCTGTGCTTTAGTTAGTCCCATTATGTAGCACTCGCAGTAGTCTTAGTCGGCTTTTTCGTGTTGACCAGAGTAAGGTCTGCGATGAACTTGCCATCTTTTTCACCATCTGCCTTAAACGAAGATGCTTTACAGATATGCGTCAGTTTTGTGCCGTTGGCACCGAGGGAGTTGTTGATCTCAAAAACGATCTGCACTTCAGTATTATTGTCAATAGCTGTCTCGATCTTATTGACCCCTTCTGTACCCTCCGGATCCCATAGTATTTTAAATGTAAGATCACCTTGTTTTAGCGATCCAAATGCAGCGATCTCATCAAACTGGTTGTTGTTCATCGGTGTATATTTTTTGACATCGCGACTCTTGTCGACGATCGGCCCCATACTGTCGATATGTCCGATAGGCGAGACAGATCCAACAGGTGCCCCGCCGACGACTGCATCGACGGATATCTGAATACCTTCTGTGTCTGGCGCTGTAGTTGTTCCCATGATGTTTACCTTTTAATTTTAAATTCGATGAGCTGTCGATGCAGCCCCGTTTCAGATTCGAACAGACTCCGGGAGTTGAACCCGTGTGCCTTTGATGTAAATGAATACATCGCGTTCTGAACCGCGTCCCTGACTTCCAAGCAGTGATCAAAATCACTATCCCAGCAGTCCACCTGTATGAGGACTTCCTCACCGTATGGCTCCCGGCTGTTCAATGCCTGCAGCTCTTTGTTGTTCGTGATGCTATACACCACTGCAGGCTTCTCGCAGTCAAGAGGCATAAGAAGAGGATATATCCTCACATCTACCAAAGCGACGAGAGCCGCATCGTTTGATAGATGTGAGAACAGATCAGTCTCTATACTCATTTTTTTAGCTCCGCTATGGTCTTAGTAACTCTTTTGACCAGATATTTCTTTGTAGCTCCGATAGCTTCTTCACCTTTGTTCAAGTAGGCATTCCGCATATAAGGATTCGGAGGGATAGTCGATGTCCCGTACTCGATCTTGCTACCATCTTTTAGAGTCCTTTTCTTACTCGTCGCCTTACTACCTTCTTCGATGATATTTCCGTAGTTGTATCTTCGGATGGAATGCTGTTTCATACTTGCTGCATCCTGGAGGTCGTGAAGTCGTGATGTAATAGGACCGACAACAAATCTTATGGTCCCTTTGTCACCCTTCTTAGACCTTCTCTTGCGAATACCAATAGATTTTTTCAACCTCTGGGACCTTTCTGGCACGTTCCTCCTGGCTTCATCCGCGATCAGCTTTGCACCGGCACGAATAGCGCCGGTCATGATGCTCTTCTGTATCTTTGTATCAAGCGTCTTCAAGTTCTTTAAGACCTCTTCGAGCCCTGTGATGGTGACGTTTTGTCCAGCTTCTATAGCTTTAGGCATCGACGACCTCCGAGGCAAGGATCTCAAGTTCTCGCCTAGTGCCCTTCTTGTCGAGGGGCTTCTCTGTCTGGTACATCACACCGTCAAACTCGAAGCGCATACCAGCCTCAAGCCCGTCGATGTGACGAAGGTAGAGCTGTTTGGTGACGATACTGTTGAACGACTGGGACATGAACCGAAGTTCTGACTTCAGATCACGGACATCAGCGCGGACAGTGACGAACGGTGCGAACTCTTTTACCGCCGCTCCCGTCTCTGACCTGCTCTCGATGTCCTGCAAGAAGATAACTTGATATCTCAGTCGTCCAGCTATCATACGTTCATCACCCGGTAGTTTTTAAGTAGATACTCATTCCAGACATCCTTGACAACAGTGACGATAGTGCCGGTGACAAAGTTCTCACGGTTCTCATAGAGGTTTCCTACTCGCATCTTGATCCAATGCTTTAGACTCGATGGCACATCAGCCGCTGCACCGTAACCCGCTTTAAAACGGACGATGACCGAACCGAACACCGGCTCGACTACAGGCAATGTGACACCAGGGACACGTGCGATGATGCCGCCTATCGAAGCGGTCTCAAGCATGTACTGTTGTGATGCATCAAGCGTGACTCTGTCTGTCTCTATCCCGTATCTTGGGATGTAACTGATAGACTCGACAGACATGAGAGGCGGCTTTGGCACTTCGATATAAGCTGGAAGCGAATCCATGTGCATCTCGTAAGTCGTTGTCAGGAACTGCCGTTGCGTGTAGGCTTCCGCCTGTTCTACAGCAGTGTCTATCATTGCCTGTATCAGATCGTCATCAGCATCAGTAAAGACCGCGCATTGCGCTTTAGCCTCTGCCAGCGTGACGACATCACCCGTTGGCGCTGTTATTGTCTTGAGAAACACTATCTCTTCCTTTCTTGAGTTCTTCGACAAGTGTCCTGGTCTGCTCTTCATCGAGCGTCACACCACTTAACTCAGCTTCTTTTTCAACGACTGCAAGGTAAAGACCATTGAGTTCAAGCTCGATGGTCTCTTTGTGGAGCAGAGCGTTTAGTTGTGCTTGTTTATCAGCTTCTTCTTTGACAGACGATTGAAGGTGTTCCATCAAAATGTCGTGCTCTTTGTTTGTCTTTGCCTTACAAGTGCCAGCGTCCACAAAACGGGCAGCTACATCGATGTCGAAAGACTCCTCATCATCTTTCTTGTATGAGGCGGTGCTGCTGCACCAACTCGAAAGAAAGATTATTTTCATCTTTGCCATGATCAAGCACCGATCTTGAGTTTTGCCATACCTACGTCGGTCGCAAGATCGCCGTCTGTTCGCTTATCAGCAAGGACTCCGATAGCTCCCTTCGTGGCATACTTCTCACGTAAGACCTGGATGTAGATAGAACCACGGTCAGCTCCGACATAAGTCTTAAAGTCACCGAACAGTGCTGGGACTTTGCCGACAGCGATCTCATTATCAAGTTTGTTATCCGCATCGATAGGAAAACCAAGTAAAGTCGAAGGTGTGCCGTTTGCGATAGAACCCTGGATAAAGATTGGTCTACCATTGCCATCGAGCATGTTCTCTACAGCTTCAAGAAATGCATCACTACAGCGCCATCTTGCTTTGCTGCGATATTGAGGTTCGACCTTGTATTTCATCTTTACAAGGTTCTGATAAGAGATACCGCCGCCGGTAGTCACGACTTCTCTTGTAGCAGCAGTCACAATACCTTTAGGTTGTCCAGTACCTGTACCTATTAGAAATGCTTTATCATCCCCGTTCGTAATACCTCTTCGAAGCTTGTTGGTCACGAGCTGCTGCACTTTATGTGGAGAATCAAACAACTCTTCACGAGAGATAAGGACTACACCACCTGCCTTGTGTGCACCAAGCTGTTTTTTGCCGAAATTCGGCTGCAGCTCAGGGTACTCTTCAAGCTCATCCAGCCATTCAAACTCTAGATCATCGCCATCGATAGGGATGTTAGTAGTAGTCTTTGTCTGCTTGACTGTGATGAACTGTCTGATGTTAGAATCATCCTTCAGCGTCTCAAAGATATCCTTCGTCCACTCTTCCGGGACCAGAAAGCCACCTTCTGTATCAGTACCGGTATGAACGGCATTTTGTGCGAGAAGTAGAGAATCTTCAACAGTCTGACGACCCTGCAGCATGTTCACAAAAGCTTTGATGTAATCAGACTGTGCTGCGACTTCGTCAATACTGCCTTGAGGGATAAGATTATCTGTCTGAGACCTAAGCGTGTTCGTCGTGTTTTCGATTTCAATATCACGAGTAAGTTTCTCAAACGCTGCTTTGAGTTTGTTGAAATCAGCAGTCGTCTTGTTGTCCATCTCCGGGTTAGCGTCATTGAACGCTTTCATCTCTGCCAGTTTTTCAGCACGCGCCGCGATCAGTTTTTCTAGTGGGTTCATAGGGATAATTCCTTTTCTAAAATATCAAGAGACCTGGCTCTTTTCTGTTGAGCGGATAGGTCCACCACCTCGGAGATCTTGTGTTCTTCCTGTCCCGGTAGCATCTTCGCCACTGCTTCGAAGGAGAGATCACTTTCATGTTCACGCACCGCGTTATTGCATGCTTTTAATTTTTCGACAGTGAGTGAACGCGCTTCAGCTTTTGTCACTTCGTTTTCTGCAGTGATGATCGTGTCCACAAACCCAGCATCTTTCATCTCTACACCAAAGTAGAATGTTTCTTCATCCATCAGCTTTGTGACAGTCTTCGCACTCATCCCCGTTTTGGAGATGTACCCATTCGCTATCACACTTGATAGACCTTCTACGAGGTCAGCACTTTTTCTAAGAGCATGATGATCACCAGAGACCGGTAACCATGCGTTATGTATCATGTAAGTGGTGTTATCGTAGGCTTCTATCTCATCGCCAGCCAAGACGATGTAAGAGGTGATAGATGCAGCTACTCCCGTAATGCGCATGATGACCTTGCCTTTGTCGTAAGATTTAAAGGCATTGTGGATGGATATACCTGCGATGATAGACCCCCCGACCGAGTCTACAAGCACTAGAACATCACCATCCATATACTTTAATTGGTGGATGATGTCTTCTGGGTCTACGCTCCAACTGCCGATCACACCATAGATGACAATCTCATTCATTTGCATCGCCTCCTTCACTTAGTTTTTTGACTGTTGTCATATTGGTCATGATGTAATGCTCATCACCACCCTCATAACCGTTCTCATCTTCATAAGCTCTTATCTGATTAGGAGTTATAGATGCTGTCTCATGGCGCATCTTGTAATATTTTGTCTTGGTGTCGGTGTCGACTCGCAGCATCGCGTTATATTTAAACTTGATCACCGTGGTCCGTTTCTCACCTACCGGAATAAGGTCTAATCTGAATTGCTCTTCGATGATTGTCGTTCGTACATAGATAGGACCAGTGGTGAACTCTTGATACTTTTGTTCGAGGTTTCCGTAGGATGTGTTTGAGGGGTCATTGACCATTGAGGTCGGTACATTAAACATTGAGCAGACTTGTTCACGGTTGAACTTTCTACTTGCCAGCCACTCTGAGTCACTACTCTTCAATGTCAAAGGCTTATAAGTCACACCGTCTTCAAGCAACATCGGTCTTCCAGTGTTCATCAGCCCTGTATATTTTTTATCAAGACCACTCTTGAGCCTGTCGAATGCGTCCTTCGACAGTTCGCTTGGATGTTCAAATACACCACTTGGGACCGCGCTGTTCTTAAATAGTCTGTTTCCAAATTCAGAAGCACTCTTTGTGAACTCAAGTTCCTGTTTAGCGTATTCTATGCGAGAGATGCCGCGCTTCCCGGTCTCGTCTGGTATATCAAAGATATGAAGTATGTGCCGTGATGGCACATGCTTACCGTCATACCAAAAGTTCTTTGTGCCATTAGCATCAAATCGGAGTTCCATCTTGTCTGATATAAGAGGATAGAGAGCAGAGACTTCACCAAGTCCGTTTCGTACGATCTGTGAATAGTGGTCACCACGTAAGTCAAGGTCCTGGGATATTGCCTTCTTATAAAGTGATGCCGTTAACTCAGGGTTTGGCGCATAGCGTAAAAGTTCATAGAGAGGGTTGTCATAGTCTTCACTTTTGCCACTGCTCTTACGCTTATATGTCTTGATTGGAATGACAGCGATGGCATTTGCTTTGATCTCCACGCAAGAGAAGACAAGTGATATCTTTTGGGCGTTACCTAATGTGACAGAACCATCAGAAGGACCGAATAACTCCATCATGTCAGTTGTACTATCCGTGCGGTATTCGGCTTTTGCATCCGTGAACTGGTCTAAAAAACTCATGACTCAGTACCATCGTTCGATCTGTCTCGCTGGTATACGACACCATACAAAAAACTACCGACGACAAAGAGAGAAGAGAGGTTAATAAGCACTGCACCGTAAATGTATGCATGTTCCGGTGAGATCATCCACACACCTGCAACAGCCCCAAGAGAGACTGTGACCAAAAGAGCGTAGATGATAAAAAGTGCTTTTAATTTTTCCATGACCGAATAATGGCACGGATTTTGAAAAGGGGTCGATTATGTTAACTGTGTGTTATATCTCTGTCAAATATGAGCCAATCCGATGAGACATCATACGTCTCACAGAACATCAGGACGTTTGTCCATGGCACAGAATTTCTTTGTCTATACACGGGTATTGAAGCAGCTTTCAATCCTATTGCTTCTGCTACGTGTCGATCTAAAACACGCCCAGAGACATTGTGACTTATCTTATCTTTTATGCGCTCGACTATCTCTCTAAACGGTACATGTTCGAATCCCTGACTCATAAGTCTCTCATCCCCCTCTTTTCGTAAACTGATACCTTTGGAGCCTCAAACGTTATGGCTCTGGCTAGCGTGTTGATGGTCGCAGCTACACCATCGATCTTTCGGTTACGGTTGGTCTTGTCCGGCTTGATGTTCCCTGCAGCGTCACTGACGACTACAAGGTTTGAGACGTGCCAGTTCATGACCGGATTATCGTCATGGGTAAGCAGTCCTTTTTTGATGTAATCCTTGAAGTTCGTCGTCGGTTCCGAGATGGTCAGGTAGCCTTGTCGTATCTGGACACACTCTTCAAAGCCAGTATCACGCTCGATGTTAGAGATGAGTGTGGCGGCTTTGTACGGGTCATAACAGATCTCATCCACATCGCCCTTGTCTACCATAGCGATGATGTCTCGCTGGATGTAGTCATAGTCAATGGTGTCACCAGGTGTCGCTGTGATGAAGCCCTGAGCTATCCATGCGCTCAATGGTACCCTGAGTTCACGCTCACGCTCAGCGACGTTCTCTTCAGGGATGTAGAAGTGTGTCCGCACATGGCACCTGTTGTCAGGAAGTAAGAATGTGGTCGCTAGTGCAGTAAAGTCATCTATGCGGCTCAGGTCAGCACCGAGCAGTTTTGCGTAAGCCTCAGAGACATCGACATCTTTTCTCGCACAGGCTTTCCACTTCGCAAACTCGATGAAGTCCTCTGCAGCATTGACCCAGCGATTCAGGTCCTTTACAAGGAAGTTGTTCTTTGACTCCGAACGCTCTTTGGCTTTTTTCGCCTGAGTACGCATGTAGTCCCAGCTCTTTGAGACACCAAGGTTAGGGTTGGCTTTATGCCATACCGACTCATCGAACGGATCATCATCTTTGTCCAGCTCTGCTACAAACGCAAAGTAGCTATCATCTACGATCACACCGTCAAGGACCTTCTTAGCATACTCATACTCCTGATATCCAGGGGACATAGTGTTAAAACCTGCAGTCGTGATATAGAACATCATCGGCTGCACACGAGCACCCTGGGAACTCTCGACGACTTCGATCATGGTGCGGTCCGGGTGAGCATGGATCTCGTCACCTATGCCAAGACCGATGTTCAGCCCGTCCTCAGTCTGCGAGTCACGTCCAAGCGGTTTGATGGTAGTATCAGTCGGTTTTATAGTGGTCGTGTTGTAGGCGGTACTGCTATTTTTATTCAAGTCTTTGTTGTAGCCTATCATCTTCTCACAACCATTCCAGATGATCTTAGCCTGGTCTTTCTTCGTAGCGAAAGAGACTATCTGATTGCCTTTTTCTATCGTGAGGATGGACTCAGCCAGGGCGATACCTGATGCCAAGATGGAC
>JADGEC010000220.1 GCA_016744575.1 Sulfurimonadaceae bacterium
CTCTGGGATATGAGCCTTTACAATAGAAGAAAAGTATCCTTATAGTAGACTTGTTTATCATTCGTTCTTCATTTATTAATCCTCTATTACACTTATAAGATCATACTTCTATTAAATAGACTAAAAGGCTAGAACATGTTAAAAACAAGACATATACTAATATTCCTGATTGTGGGTCTGCTTGCAGTGACAGGATATGCACAGGAGAAGAGAGAGTTGAAAAGTCTGTATAACCAGTTGACACCGCAAGAAGAGCGGGTCATCGAGCACAAGGGGACAGAACGTCCATTTACTGGAAAATATAATGAGTTTGATGAGGTCGGTACCTATGTCTGTAAGAAGTGTGATGCACCGCTTTATCATTCGACTGATAAGTTTGCGTCGCATTGCGGTTGGCCGAGTTTTGATGATGAGATAGCAGGTGCGGTCAAACATGTACCTGATAGAGATGGACGTCGAATAGAGATCGTCTGTGCCAATTGTGGCGGTCACCTGGGACATGTCTTTAAAGGGGAGGGCTATACATCAAAGAACACTCGTCACTGTGTCAACTCGATCTCTATGGAGTTTGTACCTGCAGACAACAATAAGCATTAGGCGTTTGTAGGATCTCGATCTTAATTGACTGAAGAGGGTCTGTCCGATCATGATAGATCTTTCTATCACTTAAATGACTCTGGCAGACACATCGCCTGCGTTAATTTAGAGACTCAATACCCCCTCGACTAGTTTCTTTATCTCTATATTTTCAATGATAGCTCTTGTTGTTCACTTTATCTTCAGGGATGTCATGACAGGCACCGGGCATTCAGCTTTTGTCATCGAATGCGATCACTGCTGTCGTTATGTTGACATAAAAGATAGAGAACCGATTTTAGTAAGTAGCGAAATATCTCTGCAAATGATAGCATCTTGCTTTTATCTCTTTTAGAACCTATATGTCATGACCAGGTCCAGATCAAGTAGTCTGACCTGCTGTCCCAGATAAGAGTACTCACTCTCTTTGTAGATAGCACCACTTAATATTGTGATGGAGCTGGTCGGTTTGTATGAAAAAAGTAAAGAGGACTCACTTGCATCTGCCGTTGGTAGTGACTCCTCTTCATCCCCGCCTGCGTATCTGCCTTCTGTTGTCGACCGACCATAATCAGCATGACTTGCGAGCACCTTTAACTCTTTTGTGATGGCTATGGTGACTCCCAGTTTATATGCATCTACATTCGCTCTGTAAGCATTTCTTGAGAAGAACGAAGAGGTATATGCCGGGTCTGCTCCCCATGGATTGAGCAGTTTTGCATCACCGGAATGGTTGTACGCCAAATAGGTGAGGACACGTTGATAGCTTAAGCTGATCTTTGCACCAAAGAGGCTTGCATTATCTGCATCAAGCCACTCTGATGCGAGATCTTTTCCCGTACTGTGTACATTCAAATACTGCGCAGATACAGAGTATGAAAGATCTTCGTACTTACCTTTATAAGTAGCATCTGCATAAAGCATATTGATGATATCGTAGGCATAGAAGTCCCATAGACGAAACGTCGTGTCCGGGAGAGAGGTATTTATATATGCAAAGCCAGTGATACCATTGGTACTGGCTTCAGGGTCGACCAATATCTGCTGTTCTATTGGCAAGAACTCCCCTCGGATGTCTATGGCATTTTGTGTCGCACCAGCTGTCTTTGTCGTCTCTCCTATGAGGCCGTACTCTACAGGTGCTCTAGTCCCATATGCCATTTTGTCAATATGTAAAAAAACGAACTCATTACCACTATAGCTTGTATTAGAATAAAAAAGTGCTTCGAACATGTTTGGCATAAAGGTATAGATGGAGTCTGTCAGAGGTGAATCGATCTTTTGACGACCTGCGACAAGCTTGTTCTTACCATCTTTGTAAAACAGGTTTAGCTCTCCTAAAATGGCTTTGGCAGAGTAGTCTTTTGTGAAAAATCGTCCTGCAGCACCGATGGTATCAGGATCGTCAAAGTCGTTAAGTCCAGTGTCCATAGCAAAATAGAGTGCGGCTGAGGCTCCGATATTATAGAGGGTAGGTGAGGTGTAATGTAGATGACCACCCAGTGCACTACCATCTATATTATTATCTTTTGTGCGGCCACTGCTTATATAGGAAGCATCAAATATATAATAAAACCGGAGCATACCAGACAGCTCTCCCCACTGCTCTTGCTCCGTTGGCTCTTCTTGTGCGTA
>JADGEC010000014.1 GCA_016744575.1 Sulfurimonadaceae bacterium
GCCTTGGGTCATGTTGATGAGAGTATGCATAAAAGAAGAGGTTTTAAGACATTAGCAAAGCTAGACTCTGTTGTGATCAGTAGACAGGCAGAGACACTCTGTAAAGCTCGTGATTATCCTGTTGCTTTGACACACAGGAGCACGGCTTATCATCATCGGACAGCTTAAGACCTTGCTTCCTGTCTTATCTATTTAGAGAGTCACTAGACACGATTCTACTGACTTGATGCCACCTGTCATCGACTTGCTCTAAAAGCAGTCTCTTGGAGTACACCTCGATACCGAACAACATATCAAGATGTTTAAGTGAGACGCTTCTTTTATGCTACACTGCTCTCAATAAAAAAGAGTCTCTTTAGAACCTTAGCAAAACACACTAGGACATACATATGCAGATACGGACATGGGTCATCAAGGTCGCAGATAAAAACGCATTAGAGAGGTTGATGAGACTGGTCAACAAAGGAGAGCTTGAAGAACTTTTTCTTTGTCAGGTCAATACAGACGGTGCGGTGAACGAGCAGTATAAAAAGGATGATGTCCTTGCTATCTTGTCCTCAAAAGGTGTCAAGGTACAGAGTAGTCTGAAGAGAATAGCAAAGACTTTTCTGCTCGATGACCTCAGTGATGAGATGTTTGATATTGACGAGGATGGTGCCGAGCTAAAGGGGGTCTCTTACCCCGGATCAGAAGAGGAAGAGATCATACTGGTCGAAGGTCTAAAGTAGTAGGACTAAGACTTTCTATGGGCTCTTTTCTGATAAAAGCCCAGACACCTTAGTTCGACTGGAGGGAGAGTACCATTGAGATTTAACGAATACCTGAAGTCTTGCCGTGAACGCTACCATCTGACACAAGAACAGCTTGTTCAGGAGCTCTACAACACTGACGACTCCTTTCAGGGGTTGGATGTGGGCACGCTAAGTCGATGGGAACGCGGGATGACCCGTCCAAGCATAAGGCGTCAGATAGAGATCGTTCGCCATTTCCAGCACTACAGTAAAAATGTGTTCCCCTGCTTTGATGGACTTAGTCATGATGATATCGAGGCTGAGCTCTGTAAAGCCGGTGCCCATAACCTTCTGGCAGGCAACAAGCGCTTTATCTTTGATTTCCCTTCGTATATCATGCAGGTCGGTGACCTCAAGATGACACACATTCGCCATACTGATGATGTCGATCGACTGCTTAAGATGCCCTACTCTCTTCACCAAAGGATGATGGGTGCTCATATGAAGTTGGCTCCTGAACATCTTAAAGCCTGGGCGCTGGACCCAAGAAATCTTTTTTTGATCACTGAGTTTCAAGAACAGACCTTTGGTATGCTCTTTGCACTGCGTCTTAGGCCTGAGGTGTTTAAGCGAGTGATCGCGTTTACCTTAGCTCTCAATGATCTTGATGAAAAAGACTTTGCCAACCTTGATGAACCCGGATGTATTCTGAGTCTAGTCTTCTTTGCATATAATGATCAGAATGCCGTACTCTTGCTCATACGTCATTACGCCCACCTTATTGCTGAGCAAGAGTCCATAGAAGAAGTGGGAGCTTTGACGGCTCATCCTGATGGCCGCAGGTTTGTCAAACGACTACACTTTAAAGAGCATCATACACATAGCACCTTCAGTGATATCGTCTCCTATCGGGGCTCACTGGAGTCACTACTGCTTAATGAAGATGTCTTGAAGATGCTCTTTCAAAAAGATGAGTGTCCTGAAGACTCATTTTAAGTCTCTTCGGATCTGCTGATCACTTGATGGTGACCTCTGATGATATACATGGTTGTTAGCGTTGCCCGTTAGTCACAAGTAGCCGTTAGGATCTTGGTCCCGTCAGCAAAGATCGATAACGTGAGTCTAGGCGGGGTCGATAGTGTCTTGCGAAGTCTAAACTCGACTTCTGATACTCCGACCTGAGTGATAAATATCACCTCTCCTTTATCATCAAATGACTGGAAGAACGGTCTTATTAGGTCTCCTGTGGCAGATTGGAAACCAAGTGCCATCAGGTCACGGGTCAAATATAGTTGGCAGGGCACTCCATGTCTATCGGCCCCATTAAGTGTCCTATCTGAAAATTGCTCGAGAGCTGTTTTGGTCTTTTCTGTTTGAACGATGCTTGTCATAGTGTGTCCTTTCTTAATAGATGCCCTATTATAGGGGGTTGGAGAGCAGAACGTAAGAGCATGTTTTTAGCTCTTGTCATCTGAAGATGCCTACAAGTCTGTAGGCTCTGTTTTCTCGTGTGTGCCCTTGAAGCTAACTAGCTATAATGTCGAAAAAGATCTCAAGGAATATTCATGTTTAAAAATGGCATCGCGCATCTATTATTAGTCGTCTCACTTATCTCTACAAGTCATGCTGAAGATATTGAAGGGTGGGATCTGTTTGACTGGATGGAAGAGGCATTAAAAGGTGAGTGGACACTCTCAGCTGCTGATAAACAGTTAGGGACTGAATCCTATAAGCATAAAGCTTTGACATCACTGGTCGGCTCAGAGGAGACAGGTATATCTTTTGGCCTTATTGGTAGAGAGACGACGATCCATGAAGACTTGCTGCCAGACACCCATAAGCAAATGGTGACCATGTACCACTGCAAGGACATCGCCTGTACGACACTTAAGGCGACACACTACTGTGTCAAACAGAACCAGCCAGAGTTCATAGCAGACCTCGATAACAGTACTCCGGAGAGATTTGTCTTTGATTGTGATATGAGTACTGAGCTTTGTCAGTCAGATGAGGATCATGTACATAAGATCATTCATGAGTTGTCAGACAATGGAAAGCATTTAAAAAGCTCCTATTTAAGCTGGGAAGAGAAAAAGCCAAAAGAGATAAGCTCTATCTATCATTTCGATAGAAAGTAGTCTTAGAAGTAATTACGTTGTATGCTGATCATTCCTGGTCTTGGAATATATTTGAACTATAACAAGACCAATCGAACGCATCAGACTTTGAGTGATAGTGTAACTTACACGCTCTCAAAAGAGTGCTAAAAAGTCTAGGTGACCTTTTTCTAAACAGTCTATTTGTTATAATCATGCAACAACAAAAAAAGGAAAAATAATGGATTTAAGCTCTCTAATGCAGATGGGTGTAGGAATGTTACAAGACAAAGGTATCAGTGCAGACTCTGACACGATGACATCAGCGCTAAACCAGCTCATCGGTGATGGCGACTCTATGGATATCGGTTCTTTGGTCTCTTCATTCACAGAAGGCGGACTGGGTGATATGGTCGGTTCATGGTTGGGCGGCGGCGAGAATGCAGCTATCTCAGCAAGTTCTTTGACAGATATGCTCGGAAGCGATAAGATCGCAGCATTCGCATCACAGCTTGGTGTATCAGAAGACACTGCGCTCGACGGTCTAAGTGGTGCACTTCCACAGATGGTCGACAATGCCAGTTCTGATGGTTCTATCCTTGATAGCATCGGTGGAGCAGAAGGTGCGATGAAGATGATAGGCAAGATGTTCGGCTAGTCCGGTATCTATGAAAAGTCTGTCAACACTTCGTATTCTCTTCCTCTTTGTAGGATCGTTACAGACACTAGCTGCACAAAGTGTCATAAACGGACAGACTGCGGTGATCGCCTTCTCGGCGATACCAAAAGAGAGTAAAGTCACCTACGGTAAAAAGAACATCCCCTTACTTCAACATCCGACCAATAAAGATAAGCGCTTTATATTGCTTCCCATAGCCTATAGAAGTACGTCAGGTGAGAAGAAGTTACTTGTCACTTATCCAGATGGCGAGAAGCGTCTTGACCTGCATGTCGAAAAAGGAGACTATCGTTCAGAGACTATCAGCGTGACTCCTTCAAAGGTAAAGCCAAATAAAAAGCAGTCTAAACGTACCTCTGCGGAATACAAAGAGGCGATGAAGATCTATCACACTCTTACTCCTAAGCGATACTGGGACAAACCGTTTATCCACCCTATGTCAAGTCAGATCACCAGCCCTTTTGGGACAGCCAGAGTCTATAACGGTTCATTGAAGAGTTTTCACTCTGGAACAGACTTCAGAGCAGCAATCGGGACAGCGGTCCATGCTGTCAATGATGGGAAGGTCGTCCTTGCAAAAGACCGTTACTATGCAGGAAACTCCATAGTCATAGACCATGGTGAAGGTCTATACACCTGCTACTATCATCTTAGTGAGATGTCGGTCAAGAAGGGTGACAAAGTAAGTCAGAACGATAAGCTTGGACTTAGTGGTTCGACAGGTCGTGTGACAGGTCCACATCTACATTTTGCCATCATGCTTTACGGTGTTCAGGTCGATCCGCTTCAGCTACTTTCTCAGATAAACTCACTTTTTGACGATACAAGCAGTAAAAATGCACTTCCCATCACAGATCTAAAGTGAGCCTACGACTTGACATGGTGAAAAATAGGATATACTTACTAAAAAAGGGTACATATGTGTTATTACGATGATGCCAAAGTCGGTCAAAAGGTCTATGGACTCGTCTTTGGACGAGGCAAGATCACGGAAGTCTTTGAGGACAGTCACTTTAAAGTCTTGGTGACATTCAAGAACGGTTATGAAGTACCTTATACGGAAGATGGTGTCCCGGGCTGGGGTAACTTCAAGACCCAAACGATGTTCTATCGTGATGATGTAGATATGAGTAAAGCTGATTTCTCACCTGTCAATATGGTCTTGCCTATCAAGAAGATCATCAAGTATCGGGAGAAGAAGATATTGGAAGTCCGATTGCCATCAGGTATGTGGGAAAATGCAAAAAGAGCGGATAGGGTCTATGTAGAAAAGTTACTTGAAGACGAAAAATACCATCTCTTTCGTAAAAAGAGGGGTCAGTAAAAAGTGAGCTCTTTAGCTTCCTAACTCTTGGCATAAAGCCAGGAACCGTTCGCCAAAACGCTCATACTTGACCTCACCTACCCCGCTGATCTCCAACATCTCACTTTTACTTTGCGGTAGTCTTGATGCCATCTCGATCAGACTCTTGTCGTTGAAGATGACGTAGGCAGGTTTGTCCACCTCTTTGGAGATCTCACTTCGCAATCTTCGTAAGACTTCAAAATCCTCTGGGTTCTCAATAGACATCCTGCTCTTTACACCCTCTTGTCGCTCTTTGATCTCAAGTCTAGATCGACGGATATCTACACCCTGTTTTCCGGTAAGGATACTTTTACCCGCTTCAGTGATGACAAGGGCACGAAACTCTCCTCTGGAGACGGCACCGATCTCCATCAACCGTTCAGCAATCTGCTCCCATAGACCACGACTACCCTCTTTTCCCATACCATGGACTTTAAGGTCTGTATGTCCGTTCTCTTTGATCTTCTGGTGCTCAGAACCCCGCAGGACATCGATGATGTAGGCCTGCCCGAACCGCTGACCGGTCCGATACAAGGCAGAGAGAAACATCTGGGACTTGGTACTCACATCGACTTTGTCATGATGGGGATGCAGACAGTTGTCACAATGGTCACCGCAAGTCTCGATCTCATCTCCAAAATACTCTGCTATGTTCTTATGACGGCAATCCTCGCCTCCAGCGAAAAGGATCATACGCTCAAGCTGGTTATGTGAGTTGACTTTATAGGGCGAATCAGGAAGTTGCTCGATAAGTTCACGTCGTTGGATAAGGTCGCCTACACTATAGAGCAGAAGTGTCTCTGCATCCAACCCGTCCCTACCCGCACGACCGATCTCCTGGTAGAAGTTCTCGATGGTCTTTGGCAGTGTCATATGCACGACAAAACGGATATTACTCTTGTCTATGCCCATGCCGAAAGCGATAGTAGCTACGACAAGCTGTATCTCATCATGTACGAATTGATGATAGGTCTCCTGACGCTCATCAACAGGCAATCCAGCATGATAAGCTCTGGCCTTAATACCTTTGGTCTGTAAAAAATCACTGAGTGATTCAGTCTGTTTACGAGTAAAGGTGTAGACGATACCACTTTCATTCTCATAAGCTTTTAAGAAGGAGAGGAGTTGTCTTCGACCATCTTTCTGTCTGGGTTCGACATTGATCTGAAGGTTTTTTCGAAATACAGCTCCACGTATCTCTTTAGGCTGGTCCAGTCTAAGCGCATGGGTGATGTCATGCTGTACTTTCTCTGTCGCGGTCGCCGTAAACGCTGCGATGCTGACTTCTGGAAACGCACTCTTTAAAAAGCCGAGTTTACGGTAGTCCTCACGAAACTCATGCCCCCACTCACTCACACAGTGGGCTTCGTCGATGACGAAGAAGTTGATCTTTATCTGATGAAGCAGTTGTAGAAAATAATCAGAGGCTAAACGCTCCGGAGCGATATAGAGTAGTTTGACACTGCCTGCGAAGAGCTGCTGCTCAATATCTCTGATCTCCTCTCTGTCTTGCATAGAGGAGATCATCTGGGCATTGATATCATTGGCTTGCATCGCACGTACCTGATCATACATCAGTGCCAGAAGTGGTGATATCACGATGGTCGTACCATCCATCATCAATGAAGGCAGCTGGAAACAGAGTGATTTTCCACCGCCGGTCGGAAGGATCATTATCAGATCATCCCCAGAAGAGATGGCATCGACTGCCTCTTCTTGAAGCGGCCTGAAGGCGTCATGCCCGAAGTACTGTTTTAAAAGTCCATATTTCTGATGCAATCGACTGCTCCCTGTCTGGAATTGAACTCATATAGTATCTACTTAGGCTATCTATTAGGCATGATAGTACTTTAAAAAGGGCGGAAGATCACAAATTCAAGCCAAAATGACATAAAGATCTCAGAGAGAGTAAAAATCGAATCGCTTCTGCTGACATTGGAAGTAGAGGGTACACACGCAAGATAGATAAGTCGCCACGACATGACTGCCATATTATTAGGTATAGATCTTGGAAATAGCGTAAAGTAGTGTATTTTACGAAAGATGTTTGTATATATCAAAAAATAAGGCTATAATTACGCCGATGAAAGATGAGGTTCGAGTTCATCTTTTAGTATGTTACGAGTAAAATCTGCCAGACTGAAAGACTCCCCGATTTTGATTCCACTTTTAAACAACAAGGTATAACAATGGCAGAACTACAAAACGGAACTGTAAAATGGTTCAACGATGAAAAAGGTTATGGATTTATCCAACAAGACAATGGCGGTAGCGATGTGTTCGTACATTTTCGTCAAGTAAACAGTACAGGTCATGGTCGTGTCTCTCTGGCAGAAGACCAAAAAGTAACATACGAGCTCGGTGAAGGTCAAAAAGGCCCACAAGCAGAGAACGTAACACCACTTTAATCAGTACATACAGGCTACGTGCCTGTAGCCCTTAACACTTATTTTTACTTCCTACGACCCTTCCTATTTAAGACTTGACATACATAACTAAGACTACTTGGCAATAATGCTTTACAGACACTTCATTCCTGTAAGGATATACCTATGGCCCTAAGCTCCACCATCTATAAAGTATCGCTCAACATAGCTGATATGGACCGTCATTACTATGGTGACTTTGACCTTACCATCGCCAAACACCCTTCTGAGACCACACTTCGTATGATGGTACGCATCATAGCATTCATACTGCATGCAGATGAACGGCTCACTTTTACCAAAGGATTGAGTGATGAAGATGCGCCGGAGCTGTGGCAGAAAGACTTTGGTGGTGATATCCAACGCTGGATAGACCTTGGCCAACCAGATGAGAAACGTATTCGAAAGGCATGTGGTCGTGCTGAGGAAGTGATCATCTATACTTACAATCATAAAGCTGCCTCGTCCTGGTGGAGACAAAATGAAGCAAAGCTAAGTCGTTTTAAGAATCTTCAGGTGGTCCATCTAAACATCGAAGGAGACCTGGAGGTGGCGTCACAGCGATCCGTTCAGCTACAGGCCAATATACAAGATGGAGAGTTGATGTTACTTGATGAACAGAGTAGTCTGAGCGTGACACGAGAGGTGTGGAGTTAGGGGTCCACTCCCCTTAATATACTTTGATCAGCGCCATTTTTTGGCAAGTTCTTTTATGAACTCAGTACCTTTTTCCATCTCGTATTTACTTTTACTGGTGACCTTGCCCTCTGGGGCTACGACTTTAGTACAGATGAGGCCTTTGACACGCTTATAGATGGAGAGTGCGGTATGGACATCTCTTTGTGAAGTGCTGGAATACGCTGCGTAGTCTGTCCCTTCTATGTGAACGATCCGCTGTAAGACGGCATTGAACTCATTTAAATAGACTTGTAATGTCTTTAGGTTGTTCTCCATCGTCTCGATGTACTCAGTCATGCTCATCGTCTTACGGTTTTGTGTGCTTTTATCCATATGTGCAGCAGTAGCCTCTGTAAAATCCACTTCTGCGCGAAGAAGGTTCTTTTTAGAGCGTGAGTTCAAGAGTAGATAACCTGTTATCAGTGTGATAATAGCCACACCACCACCGAGAGCAGAGGCACCAATGATCTTATCTCCACCGCCAAACCACTCAAGTACGGAAGTGATCTGCTCCGGAGTAGGGATCTTCTTGGTATCTACCTCGATACCCATCTGAGTCACTGCGACAGCGAGTGCGGCGGCAAGCGTTGCCACACCTGCGACAACTGCACCGGTAGTCGCTCCAAAAAAGCCACTGTTTACTTTTTTGATCTCGACAGGTTCGATCTCGTGTTTACAATTACAAAACTCACCACCAATATCTTCCATCTTATCATCAGTATATGTGACGATGGAGCCTTTGAAATCGACGTTCTGGATCTGAATATAGGTATCATCGAATGTCTTTATGACGTCTGCTGTGACATCATCTCTTAGCGCAGTATAGTTGTTGATATCGCTTTCGAACTTACTGTCTGTCTGCGCTATCTCACTATCGACATCGCCTATCATCTGCTCAGCTGACGCGACAAGCTCTTTGGCTTTTTTGTTTTTTCGTGCACTTGATATTGCGTCGAGTAAATCCATCACTATCCTTCGTACCTTATAATATTTGCAAAAATAGCATGATCTTTATTCACATACACTTAAAGAAACTGCTAAAAACTTCAGGGCACCTCTAATATTTTGCCAACATCGTCAACACACTCTTTACATCATCCTGATCAAAGAAGATATTGGTGGCAAGCTCTCTATTTATACGATGCAGTGTCCTTCTCTTCTCACTAAGACATCTCATACCGTCATCTTTATGCTCTATCAGCAGCGTTTCCATCTCGGCTTTATATCCGTTGATGATCTCCTCTTTTTTCATATCGGCAGACTTACCTGCAGTAGAAGGACTCTCTTGGTTAAAGATATACCTAGCAGAATATAAGATCATAAGGATAATAAAGATGATAAGGATGCTAAGGATTAGCATTAAAGTCGTGATGTCCACTGACGTACCTTTGTGATTAGTTGAGGGGTATTATAGCGCAAGAGAGGTGCTTCCTACCGAGCTCTTTCCATGTACTTGAGGATGATATTATATAATATCTATTGTATAAAGTGGCTCTCAAGAGTCACGAGAACGGATAAAGGCAAGTATCTCTGAAGCATTGCCACGAAAAAGGATAGGGATCGGACTTTTTTTGATCTGATAATCATACATCGGGTCATAATAGTCACGTAAAAGCGCTGTTATCCATTTTTTGTGCGCTTGGGTGTCAGCACTTTTTAGCTGCTCCTCATAAGCATCCCGAAGCAGCCCTTTTATCTCCTGATGACGTTCAGCACCTAGTCGTTTTCGAATACGATCAAGCCCACCATTTAGGTCATCAAACCACTGCTGCGCTCCTGAGTCTTTAAAGCTATCAAGATAGTTTGTCAACGCAATAGTGACGTACTCGTCAAAGGTGATCTGCGTGCGTTCTTCAAGTGAGGTCTCCAATATCAGAAGTCCGCCCTGCTGAAGGTTCTCAAAGATCGGTTTAGGTATGTAGACTCTACCGATATTGTGGCTCTCATGTTCGATGACGAGCTGCTTGTGAGCACCTGCCTCATGACGTATGAGCTCATACCCAAGCTGGTCCTCAAAGTCTATCTGTGCCGGTTGTGGTGAGATAAAGCGGCCAAAAGAGGAGCCACGGTGATTGGCTAGACCTTCTAGGTCGATGGTGTTGTCAAGCTGTTTTATCAACAATGTCTTGCCTGAACCAGTCCGCCCACCGATGATAAGGGTCTTTGCTTCAGCACTGATGCGTTCAGACTCTGTGATGAGAAAGTTTCGAAATGCTTTATAACCACCTCTGAGACGAGGGATGGTATGCCCGGCTTCGGCTAACCATCTTTGGCTGATACCAGAGCGTTGTCCACCGCGAAAACAGTAGATATACGCTTCAGGGTCATCCTTGACAAACTGCGTCCACTGGTTCACACACCTGTCTTTTACATCTCCACTGATCAACTTGTGACCCAATTCGACTGCAGCATCATTACCGGACTCTTTGTAACGAATACCTACAAGTCTTCGCTGCTCATCATCTAGTAGCGGGAGATTGGTACTATTGGGAAAAGCCCCTTTCTCATACTCGATGGGTGCTCTGACATCGATGAGTGGTCTGTTTTCGAGCACGATCGAACGAAAATCATCTGTCAGGGGCAGTTCCATCTCAGAGGACCTCGATAAGATGTTCACTTCGTACAGTGGTCTCACCGATAGCAGAGAGTTCAAGGCCAGCAGCTTCAGTGATGGCCAAGAAATCATCAAGTGCATCTTTTCGAACAGCACATAAAAGCCCGCCAGAAGTCTGTGCATCACAGAGGATATCTTGTTGCTGAGAGTCCATAGGTCCGATCTTATGACCATAACTCTCAAAGTTACGACGAGTCCCACCAGGTACACACTCCATGGCCAGATACTTTTTGACATTTGCTAAGATAGGCACATCATCAAAACGAATAGTAGCGCTGATATCGCTACCTTCACAGATCTCACTCAGATGACCTAGCAGACCAAATCCTGTGACATCAGTCAGTGCAGTGACACCTTCAAGTCTTGATATATCGGCGCCTATCTTGTTGAGTGTACACATAGCTTCGATCGCGACATCGATATCACTCTCAGATATCTTGCCCTGCTTTTGAGCAGTTGTAAGGATCCCGATACCGAGTGGTTTAGTCAAGAAAAGTGCACAACCTGCTTCTGCCGTATCATTACGTTTGATATCTTTATTATCAGCTACTCCGGTGACTGCAAGACCAAAGATAGGCTCAGGTGAATCAATACTGTGTCCACCGGCAAGAGGGATGCCAGCATCTTCGCATACCGCCCTTCCCCCTTCGATGACCTGTTGTGCGACATCAGCATCAAGTTTGTCGATAGGCCAACCAAAGATAGATATTGCCATCAGTGGTCTTCCGCCCATGGCATATATATCGCTGATGGCATTCGTCGCAGCAATACGCCCGAAAGTGAAAGGATCATCGACAATAGGCATAAAAAAATCTGTCGTACTTAAGACCGATGTCCCATTACCCAGGTCAAAAGCGGCAGCATCATCATTGTTGGCATTACCAACAAGAAGTTCCGGATACTCAATAGGCTCACGAGAAGTCTCCAGGATGTTCTTTAGTAGTTTGGGTGAGATCTTACAACCGCATCCGGCTCCGTGGCTGTATTGAGTGAGCTTGATATCTTGCATCGTTACCTCTATTGTGAAATGATTTGGTCTATCTGTTTTATTGTGCGTATGGTAGTCGGGTTTGACTAAGAATATACTTTAGGTTCCCTTTAACAGCATGAAGATGGTAAGCTTCAGAAAAAATGGAGTGCTTAAACGATGAAAGAGATCACCATCGCTCACTACAAAGATCTACGACTTAAGCATATCGTGCTGGACTACAATGGTACTTTGGCTAAAGACGGTGAACTAAAAGTAGAAGTAAGACCGCTGCTGACGTCACTACGTGAACACTATGAAGTCCACGTCATCACAGCAGACACCTTTGGCAGTGTCAAAGCACAACTGGAAGGCTCTGATGTCACTATTAAGATCTTACAAAGTAGTGATCACACTTTTGAGAAGGCTGCCTACGTCGATGGACTCGATGCCAGTGCCTGTGCTACGGTAGGTAATGGGAACAATGATGTCATGATGTTAGAAAAGGCTGCCCTTGGTATCGCTTTGATCGGTGATGAAGGGTGTAGTACAAAGACCTTGATGAGCAGTGACATCGTCTGTAAAGAGATCGCTGATGCTTTGGAGCTGCTACTTGATGAGAAACGTCTTATTGCGACACTGCGTAAATGATCTGCTCTTATAAGAGCTAGTGCATCTCACTCATCACAAGTACGACACTGTCGGCACTGTTTCTAATAAGGTCAGGTTTTGAAAGGCGGTCTGTCTGTTGAGGCCGCTTGTAAACGATAGCGTTCTTTTCAAGCATATTTATCGCATGACGGATCTTGACAGCATAGTTGACGTTTTGAGGCATGATACCGGTCGTCTTTAGCATCGCTGATTGATTGATGGTCGAGACCACGACACCGATGACCTCTGCACGATCATTGATAAGTGGACTTCCTGAATTGCCTGCTTGTATCGGTGCACTGATCTGGTACTGCCTTGGGTCTCCTTTGAGTCCTGAGAGTGCATTGATATAACCAAATGTCGACTTCTTCTCATTTCCTTGGATGGCGACGCTTGGGTAACCTATGACTGTGATCTCACTACCTGTCAGTGACTTTTCCAGTTGCAGAGTCAAAGGTCTTGTCGCATGGCCTATCTTGAGAATCGCGATGTCGTTCTCGGCGTCACTGTCTATCAACTCGGCATCGATCTTATTACCATTTATCAACACATAATGTCTCTTACCTCCGTTTACGACATGATGATTTGTCAAGAGGTATCCATCATCCGAGATAAAGAAACCTGTTCCAGTGGCTATAGTGGACTTAGCTTCTTTTGGTGTGTTCAATGGCGTAGTGTTGATATCATGAATACCTAACAGTGCCTGATATTGCAGTCGTTCAGAGTCATCTTTGTTCTCAGCGATGATTATCTTTCCATTATAGGTAAGAAGTGAAGGGAGATCGGTCCCATACTGTCTGGAGGCATTACAACTGGCATCGATGAGTATATCATCGAGATCTAACTCCCCTCTGCTTTCGAGCATCCTCGTCGTGGTACCAAAGAAGCTTCCAGTATCTCTATAGGTCGCATCATTAAACATGACACCACCATAGCGGTCATAAAAACCACTTAATATGGAATCTTTAATAGTAAGGCAGTCTGCATCAGGCCCACTTGAAGTGTAAAAGACGATCTCTTTTACTACTTTAGTCGAGGGTTCAAGCCCCATCCGAACATACCAAAGGCCTTTACCTTCGCGCTCTCCTATATCGAAACGGACATCTCCATTCTCATCGATCCGGTAGCGCCTAGTCGTCGATCTGCCACTGAACCGTTCGTTCAGTCTGACACCATAGACGCTTACTTTTCTCTCTGAACCTGCCCTTACGGCATTTTTCTCTCCAAGCGCACGCATATAGACAGACGAGGCATTTGATGATGAGAGTCCAGGTGTTCCACTTTGCATCGTAGCACATCCATTAAAGATAGACGCAAATAAGACAAAGGTCATGATCATGGCAATGTGATAGCGCTTCATCTTATCTCCTTCTTGGGCATCTTTAAAACTCTCTTTATCGTTCTTCGCTATACTAAAAATATCTTTATTGCTAAATAAAAAGAACAAAAGCAAACTTATTCAATTATTATATAACATAAAACATTACATTTTGTTTATATGTGACTTTTTACCAAAATTTGGCATTTTCTCTTGCCGGTCACACATCCTGACTGAGATCGATAAGAGTCATATCAAGATAGTCTTACCAGTAAAAAGGAGATAATGTGAACATCGACGATGAACAAAGAGATAAAGCTATGGTCCTCTCCTCAAGACTCTCTGAGACCTATGATGAGGAGAAGACAGAAGAGTTTGCGAAAGAGCATACGCAAAGAGCCTGGTACCATGACTTCAGACTTCTCTTTGATATGATAAGAGACAAAGAGTATGGATTGGACCCTAAAAGCTACTTGATCGTTGCCGGGGCACTGGCTTATGTCGTCTTTCCATTAGACATCATCCCGGATATGTTTCTTGGTGTTGGTTTTTTGGATGACGCATTTGTGATCGGTATAGTGATCGATCAAATGACAGATGAGATCGCAAAGTATAAACTATATAAAGGGATGAAGAGAGCCTGATAAAAAATGTCATAGTTGATGATGACCCAAAGATATCACCCTGATCTCCGCAGCAAAATAAAAACTCCCTCGCTATAATCCCTTCTAAAACATCAAGGGCTACGATGATATGACCAGTAGGTAAATTAATAGCTGTATTAGAAACGTTGGTAACCGATGATACTTCATTAGCCAATAAGACCGTTAAGTCTTTGCAAGAAGAATCCCAGTATAGATGGAGGATCAGCTCTATCATATAGATCGGAGTAGCACATTAAAGGCTGTAAGTATGCGATATGTTCGTATGTTCGCCAAGATGAGATCGTCAATCAGTCTATAAAAAGTGTTTTTTGGGAGTCTTGTGTATGAGTAGATACCGCCTCAAGCGGTATTTGGTTTGGACTCTGAGTGGTCCAGAGATAGTCTTAGTCTCAGGCTGTGCTTTTTCAAGGCACTATGCAGATCGTCATACCCGAAGAGTCTATACCCTTAATGTGTCACCTTTATCTAAAAAGATGACGTCTCCAACAATTGGAGATGGGCTTCACTTGCATCTTGTTTACAATACTCTCAAAGTATCAAAAGTGCATAAGTTCGGCATCGAAATAGATTCGTGCCAATAGTCGAATATCGACCGTTCACTGTACTTGAAAATATTATAAGTGACGTTCTGTCAAATAACCCGATCTTGTATCATGCTTCAACATAACATACCTCAACTCTTTTTTAGAGGTTGCATCTGTCCATGTCACAAGACCTAAAACCATAAAGAAAAGTCGTTCTATCATCGGCTTCCTTTGGTGTTGTTTTCGTACGTACAAGAGTATGATATCACTACTAATATAAAAGCAATATTAATAACTTAGGTCTATATCTCAGATCTCTTCTGACTGTGAGCCACCACTCTAAGTCAACTTTGTCATGCTCTTATGATCGCCACAGTGATACCTTCAAGTGGTGTTACTCTATAAACTCTACTATCTCATCTAATGGTACTCTTAACTGCTCAGACTGCTCCTCGACTCTATAACCAAAAGGAAGCAGCATGGCCACTTGATACTTTGTAGTATCAAGATCGAGGATCGTCTCGACACGCTCTTTCTCAAAACCCTCTATCGGACAGGAGTCTATACCCTCGAAGGCTGCAGCTGTCATCATGTTCGCAGAGGCTATATAAGCCTGCCTTGCTGTCCATGAGTAGGTCTCATGATCATCACTAAGTGTCTTTTCAAGATGACTGGCATAAAGCCCCAAGTACATATCCAGTTTCTCTTGAGGCATATCTCGCCTGTTAAATCGTTTTTCAGGTATGCCGCTACTTGGCTTGACACTCTCTATCCCTGCGAGGACGACGACGAGATGAGAACATGACGTCATCTGTCCCTGGTTCCAACTAGCTTTTCTTAGCTCCTCTTTCAAAGCTTGGTTTGTGATCACTAAGAACTTCCATGCTTCCATCCCAAATGATGATGGGGACTTCCTGGCTACTTCGAGGATATAGTTCATATCCTCATCTGTGATCTTCTTTGTCTCATCAAACTTCTTACAAGCATGCCTAAAGTCCATAGCATCTAAAAACTGCTTTTTCATCATCGTATCCTTTTTACTATATATTATTTTTGATCAGTGAGATGGCAGACTCTATCTGCGTCTCATCGAGTCGACCTTCATGTAGGTAGATGACCTTACCGCTTTTGTCCAAAATGATGACATCTGAGTCATCATCTGCGATCTCCCATCTCTTGACCAGTACTTTTTTAAGGTCCTTTACATAGATGGTGTCGGGGAACTTCTTCTGTTTCTTCTCCAGTGATGATGCGATGGCCATGTTCGGAAGCCAGGTCGCGTCCATATTGATGATAGCGACTGATCCATATTTTGAGCGATCGAAGACTTCTGCCTTGAGCGCATCAGAGAGCGCGTTGTTTAGATCCTTCTCATCGGGATCGACGTAGAAGATGACATGGACCTTATCACGCAGGATGTCACTATTGAAAGCGGTGCCATCGATCCTGCCACCCTCATCGTCTTGTAGTGTGACTGATGGAAGTGGTGAGCCTACATCAAGCGCAAAAAGGGTGATCCCTGTCATCAGTAAAGCAAGTAGTTGTCTCATCTCTTCTCCTATTGACCGTCAGTCGGATACGAAGTGGCATTATAACGCAACGAGGTCTTGTTCATGAGCATTTTTAAGATTACGCTAAAATCTCTATAGGAGACTTCATGTAACCGTTCGAAAAGAGGAGAAGATATCGATGGATATTGAAAAATGGATAGCAAGACATCTTCGACTCACCGTCTCGGCTGATATCATCGTCATATTGGAAAGCCTCAGTGAAGACGAGTTACATGAAAGACTTTTGCTTAGTGATGATGCAGCACGGATGAGTCTGATGTGTATGGACACAGCTTTGGAAAATGGGTGGAAGATGTTGACAGCGTGGTATTACCTGTCTGATACAAGGCGCTTTACCATAGAACCTGAGAGTGACTTCTGTGTCACACTTGATGGTGTGAGCACCTGTTTCGCACTAAACCGCTATGGACAGATGCAGCTGCACCAATGGTTGCAGGAACACTTTAAAGACGTGATGATAAAAGGGAGATGATGAACGTATTTATTACCGGGAGCTCCAAGGGACTTGGCAGGGCCTTCTCGGAGCATTTCTTAGAAGAGCATGCGAATGTCTATGGTCTGGGACGTACCCTTTCAACTGGTGCTATGCATGATTATCTGCAGGTAGATATTGCTGATACTGCTGCACTAGAAAAAGCACTTCAGGATGTGATGGGTGGTATCGATGTGTTTGACCTGGTCATACTCAATGCTGGGACACTAGGTCGTATACAAGACATGTCACAGTGCTCTCTGGAGCAGTTGAAGTCTGAGATGGATGTGAACATGTGGGCGAACAAGACCATCCTGGACTTTTTTATTCATAACGACATAGCAGTCAAGCAGGTCATAGCCATCTCAAGCGGTGCAAGTGTCAACGGTTCTCTTGGCTGGAACGGTTACTCTCTTTCAAAAGCTGCGTTAAACATGCTCATCAAGCTCTATGCGACGGAGATGAAAGAGACACATCTGTGTGCATTGGCACCGGGACTTGTCAAGACAGAGATGCTTGAGGGTATTTTATACGGAGACCATGACACGACCCGTTATACCAGTGTACAGACCTTACGTGAAAGTGATGAAGCCGGGATGGTCTTGTCACCTAAAGCGACAGTGGCAAGGGTCATGGCTGTGATGCCAAAGGTGTTAAAAAGTGAAAGCGGGGCTTTCTTGGATGTCCGTACGTTAGAATAGATCTGCATCTACTCAAAACGCACAACCGTTTGGCAATGGAGCCTGTTGAGCCAGATCTTTGGAAAACAGGGGAGTATGCTCACTCCGCTTTAGACCTTTAGCGACACTTCCCTTGAAGACATCACCAACATAACCAAGCTTGTTCATGTGGGCTCGTACATAGATGGTAGTGTCTTCTTTTACGACTACGTGAGCACCGGAGCGGGTAAAGGGTTGTGTGTCGGGATGTGAGTGTACAAGTATACGTCTATAAAGCAGTTTTCCCTCTTCACTGAGTACTTCCCACCAGTCAGCATACTGATCACACCCTGTCTCATCGCTCTCGATAGTCACGGCAAACGTGTAGGCTCCTGACGAGCCATGAACAGTGACTCCTGTCACATCAGCTCTGATCTCTTCACTCTGTGAAGCCTGAGCAGTGCCATAAAACATCAGCAGTACTAAAAACAGATGCCTCATATTGACTTCTTAGCATGAAGTATCTCTATTCTGCCATCTTTCTCTCCTGGCGTCAGTACCTTCTCTCTGCGTAGAAAATCTGCCAAAAGGGAGTAGAAGGTCGTATAGGTGTTTTTCAGCTCAGTACCATACTTGTTAAACCAGAAGTAGCCATCACCCTCCTGGTTGACTATAAATGAATTACTTAATATCGTATATTCTCGGTCGAGATCTAGTTGCTGCCACCTGTCATCGATAAGGACTTCTACCTCATCGACACGTGTCCCTTGTTTGATCACGGCTTTCTCTTTTAGAAGTTGAGGCTGCCCGGAGAGTGTGATACGATACCTCAGCCCTGATGGATGCAGGAAGCCACCCTCACCATAACTGGCAGCACTGCGCTCAAGGATCTCTTTGAGATACAGACCTTTGATCTTCAGGCTATACGCGTAGTTGCTAAACTCATCGATCTCTTGCAGCATCGTGTCAGTGACCGGCCCTGCTTTGTAGCTTTTCTGACCTCGGAAAGCACCACCATTGTTTAAGACGATATCGACCTTGAACTGTTCTCGCATCATGTCGTTTATCATGTTCGCTACCGCCGACTCATCTTGGCGGATCTCATCTTTACTCATGTCCCATTCACGCTTTGTTTGTCCTAAGACTATGGTAGCTGGAAAACCATCTTTATATTTAACTATCTTTTTGTCGATGCTCTCATTAGGTCTGAGTGTCTGACTTACTGGTATCGCAGTCATGCTCATCTCTTTATGAAGTACCTTTAACTCTTTAGTCAGAGGGATATCGACCTTGATGACCTGACTGCCCTTCTCTCCTCCATTGACGATGGCTGTCTTACCTATACGACCCATCTTTTTGACGTAGTCATGTGAATGACCGCCAAAGATGAGGTCGATACCCTTGACCTGTTTTGCCAGTCTCACATCAGCCTTATATCCGATGTGTGATAGTGCGACGATGACATCACTCTCTTTCTCTTTAAGTAGAATCACCATCTCTTTAGCTGTTGTGACGTTGTCAGAGATGATAGTGACGTTACGTTCGCTGGTGACCAGAGGGAGGTCCTCTGTCATCATCGAGAAGAAGCCGACTCTCACTCCATCAAACTCTTTGATGACATAGGGTCGGCACTTGCCTTTCAGTGCTGAAGTGCTGACATTCAGATCACTACATAAAGTCTGAAAAGATGTCCCTTCCAGTGCCTTGGCCAGGACCTCGCTTCCTTTATCAAACTCATGGTTACCAAAGGCATAGAGTTCGTACCCAACATCAGAGATACTCGACAAGATCGCCCTACCCTTGTAGATGTGAAAATAGCGGTTCATCAAGTCATCACCGGTAGAGACGGTCACAGTAGAAGGGTTGTCGATCTTTAGCTGCTTGAAAAGCGTCGATATCCTTGATAGCCCTCCCAAGGTCATCTCCTCCTTATGACCATCAAAGTCCAGGTCATACTTCCCGCTCACAGGTTCGAGCATACCCTGAAGGTCTGCCGTGCCTGCGATGGTGATCGTATGAGCTACTTTAGAGGTAGATCCTGCATAAAGGGAGACGATGAGAGAGCAGATGATAAACAGTGTCTTTAGAGAGCGTACCATGTAGTGCCTTTGTAGATCAGTTTTCAAGAAGATGTCTTAAATAGCAGCCAGCCATAGATGACGATGATATCACATAGACTGGAAGGGGATGTCGTTCGATATATCTACAGTCTACTTTACGATCTCAGTTGTAGGCTCAACATTGTTCTCTGACCCAGTACCTCTTCCCATCATGATCTCCATGAGCACCAAGATGATGATCGCCAGAAATATCCAGGGTCTAGCATTAAAGCCTTGAGGCACCTCAGCACCACAAGAAGGACATACTTTTTCATCAGAAGTCATATCTGTACCGCATTTTTTACACTTATCGGTTTTGAGATCAGACATCTACATCATCCCAAAACTCATTAAAATCCAAATTGGTCTGAGAGTCTTTTTCAGAGAGTCGTTTCTCTAAGAGCATCTTCTCCTGAGCGTCAAAATATAGCTGTAGTGCCTCGTTCAACATCGTATTTGAGTCTTTTTCCAGAAGCTCACCAAAAACATGTAGTCTTTCTACTGTATCTGTATCGAGTACAAAACCAATATCTTTATCCATAAGCCGCCTGTCGTAAGAAAATATTGGTGAAATCATATCTAAGTTCTCCATAATCATCCAGCTCCATCTATCCATTACAAATGATAAAGCCACACTTTATTGACATCCTATCTAGTCATCATATTAAAGTTTATTTCAAATAAGGACGTAAAAATGATAGCAATACGAATAGGAGTGTTGAGTGCACTTACCGCGATGCTGCTCTTAGCATCTCCAACGAAAGAGGAGGTGGCGGAGATGAAGAAGATCGTTGGCTACTATCCTGAATGGGCTGTCTATGGAGCCCATGAGAACTATGCACCTTCGAGCATCCCTTTTGACAAGATGACCCATGTCAACTATGCTTTTGCCATCATCAAAGATGGTAAGATCGGGGTCTTTGATGATTGGGCTGCGACAGGGATAGCGTTTGATGAGGCCTGGGATAGTCCTTATAAAGGGACATTAGGGCAGTTTAAAAAACTAAAGACCTCCCATCCGGACACCAGTTTCATGATCTCGGTCGGTGGTTGGACACAGTCAGCCGCTTTTCATGATGTAGCAGCAACACCAGAAGCAAGGCAACTCTTTGCGCAGAGTGTCGTGACTTATTTGCGTACTTGGAGTTTTGACGGTGTTGACATCGACTGGGAATACCCGGGGTCTGCCAGAGAGCCAGACTTAGTCGATAATCCAAACGACACGGGTACACCACAAGGTGATGCCAGCGAGAAAGAGAGCTTTACCCTGCTTTTAAAAGACCTTCGTAGTGCGCTTGATACTGCAGGTGAAGCAGATGGTCAGTACTACCAGTTGACGGCAGCAGTCGGAGCAAGTCCTCAAGTCATCGGGCAGACCGAACCGGTCCAGTACAGCCAGTATCTTGATTTCATCAACCTGATGACCTATGATATGCATGGTGCCTGGGACTCACAGACCAACCATCAATCACCTATCTATGCTGATGATGAGATCAGTG
Organism: Sulfurimonadaceae bacterium; assembly: GCA_016744575.1. Classification (GTDB taxonomy): domain Bacteria; phylum Campylobacterota; class Campylobacteria; order Campylobacterales; family Sulfurimonadaceae; genus BB26. The sequence goes on from JADGEC010000014.1 coordinate 20,995, forward strand.
TCGACGGCATCGTAAGACACTTCCAGGCATTAGGCGTTAATAAACAAAAACTAGTAGTCGGTTCTCCCTTCTATTCACGAGGATGGAAAGGTGTGACATCAACTGAATCCGGCATCTTCTCTGCTGCGACCGGTGGAGCGGATGGCATCTGGGATGGCGGCCGCGCTGCGGGTGTGAATCCCTACTATCATATCAAGTCCACACTAGAGACCGACCCCGAGTTTGTGAAATACCGGGACACTAACGCTAAAGTGCCGTATCTATATAGCAGCAGTAAAGGAGAGTTCTATACCTATGAGGATGAGATCTCACTGGCTGAGAAGACATCATATGTAGAAGAGAACGGTTTGGGAGGTATCATCTTTTGGGAGATCACCGCAGATGCTCCAGTAAAAGGCACTTCACTTCTTGATGTTATCAACGAGGCATTCTATGGCGGTGGTCCGATACTCCCGCCAGATGATGCCGTAGACCAGAACACGACAGACACAGGTGGAGGTAGTACTGATGAGCCACCTGTCAATGCATCATCATGGGACGCGACTGCTGTTTACTTAGCTGGTGATCAGGTGCAATACGATGGCGTCCTTTATGAGGCAAAATGGTGGACACAGGGTAATATTCCTGGAACCGAAGAGTGGGGTCCATGGACTCTCATCTCAGGTGAAGTCACACCACCCGATGATACAGGGACTACTGATGACAATACGACCACACCTGACGATGACAACACAACAGTGACACCTCCAGACCTTGGCAACTATCCTGCCTATGTCGAAGGTACTGGTTACGCGGCTGGCGATGTGGTCACAAACAACGGTGGCTATTATGCGTGTAAACCATGGCCAGCGACACCTTGGTGTGCTTCTGCAGCTTCAGCTTATGCACCGGGTGCTGGATATGCCTGGGAGGATACCTGGGATGTCTTTACCGGTACTACAGATGGCAGCACCGACAGCGGTGAGGACAACACGACTGATACAGATACGACTGTCACTGATGAGAACGGGACCTATGTCATCTCAGCTCTGAGCTTGGCACAACAAGAGGCAGAATTGACGGACTCTGACCTGATGCGTATGGTCAAAGAGAGCATCCGTGTACGCAGTAATGATGAGGTCGATGTCATCACTGCAGGCAGTGCATCGAACCCGGCAAATGTCAAAAGAGTCGAACAGTTTGTATCACTCTCAGACTGGGATCATCTCTTTCCGGAACGTACGCAGGAGTACACTTATGATAACTTCTTAAAGGCTGTGGGTAAGTTCCCATCATTTTGTGGGGATTATGATGATGGCAAAGATGCTGATACTATCTGTAAACGCTCACTCTCTACGATGTTCGCCCACTTCACACAGGAGACCGGAGGACATAATGATTACAGTGCCATCGAGCAGTGGCGTCAGGGACTGGTCTATGTGCGAGAGGTCGGCTGGGGTGAGGAGATGCGTGATGGTTATAACGGTGAGTGTGATCCGAACCTATGGCAAGGTGAACGCTGGCCATGCGGGACCTTCGAAGATGGCAGTTTCAAAAGCTATTTCGGTCGCGGTGCCAAACAGTTGAGTTACAACTACAACTATGGGCCGTTCTCGGAAGCGATGACCGGTTCTGTCCATACACTTATGGATCATCCTGAACTGGTAGCGGACAGCTGGCTCAACCTGGCAAGTGCGGTCTTCTTCTTTGTCTATCCGCAGCCGCCAAAACCGAGCATGTTGCATGTCATCGACGGAACCTGGCAGCCAAATGAGCATGACATCGCAAGTGGTCTGGTACCGGGTTTTGGTGTGACGACGCAGATCATCAATGGTGGTGTCGAGTGTGGCGGGAGCGTAGAGGTCGCTGCTTCGCAAAACCGTATCAGTTATTACCGATCTTTTAGTGATCATCTTGGATTAGACATTCCTACTGATGAGGTGCTGGGATGTAAGTCGATGCTGCAGTTCTCATCTGAGGGTGCAGGTGCACTGCCTATCTACTGGGAGAAAGATTGGGGTTATGATGCCAATACTCCAAATGGCGAGACCTTTAAGTGCCAGCTGGTGAACTATCAGACAGCGCACTCAGCCTTCATCGAAGGAGACTATACCAAATGTGTAGATGCCAACTTTGATGTCGTCATCGAGCAGTAAAAGTAGACTATCGTAGTCCTGTTCTAAATAGACTGCGATCAAATTCTCTGGACCCTTAGTCCAGAGTCCTCCCAACATAAAAAACATATTTCCAATAAAGACTACTCTCATCTATTTATAGATCATCTCTTTTGACCCAGATATACTGTGGACAGACCATCAAGAGAAAAGATAGGAGAGAAAGATGATTCCTTTTAACCATCTGGGCTGGTTCTTCAAATACCTTGGCCCTACTGCCTACCCTCGAGATGCCATCAAAGAGTTATGCCATTTCATACGACCACTTCCTCAACAGGCATCACTTCTTGACCTCGGTTCAGGAACGGGAGTCTTAAGTGAGTTCGCATATAAGTGTAGAGATGACCTTAGATTTGTCGCCATCGATCCATCTGAGGGTATGCTCAAGTTCTCTCCACCCTATGTCGAGACCCATACCGCACGAGCAGAGCAGTTACCTTTTGATGAGGCAGGCTTTGAGCTCGTCATCATCGGGGAAGCTCTACACCACTTTCAAGACCCAGATATAGTCATACAGGAGATAGTGCGTGTATTAAAAGATGACGGGAGACTCTTTATCTATGAGTTTGACCCCAGCAGATCTTTAGGAAAGTATATCTGTCTTGCAGAAAAGATGGCTGGTGAACCGGCAAACTTCTTCAAGCCAAAAGTCTTAAAAAATATGCTTGAGGGATATGGTTTTTCTGTAGATATTACTCTACATGGATGGCGTTATACGGTAAAGGCACAGTTGACAGGGGCCACAGACCTATGACCCATACTCTCTTTGTCTGTCCTAGGAGGATAGTAACCGGAGATACTTTTTTTGTGCTGCGATCCTCATGTCTATCTCTTTATTAGATGTGCTCTATATCAAAGAGATCATAAACCTGTGCCGTCCATGCACATAGGCATAGATAAGCTTCGACTCTTGTTGTTGAAGTATCTCATCGATTATATACAGACCCAGCCCAAAACCATTCTCTGATGATACATCTTGTGTGAATGCCTGCGTATAGTAAGAAATATCATGCGCCAAAGGCTCTCCATCATTTTCAAAGATGAGTCTATCCTCTTCGATGAAGACATGTAGAGCACTGCCATACTTCAGAGCATTATCGATCAGGTTCTTAAACACTATGCCCATCATTGTGAAGTCACATCTTAAACGACTTGAACCAACATCATGCTCTACTGAAGTATCTAGGAACAGCATATCTGATGCATGATCGATGATCTCGACTATGGGGTAAGCATCAAGTGTCGGTCTATACTGATGAGAAGTCATCTTCTCTATCTCCGCCATCTCTTTGATGTACTGTTCAAGCGAAGAGAAGACAGCATCAAGCTCATCACCAAACTGCTCACTCATCGCAGCCATCAATCTACCCTTAGTGATAGGTGTGTTCAACTCATGCAATATATTACGCATAAAAAGAGTCCGTGCGTTCACCAGAGACCGGTTTTGATCGATGGCATCTTGAAAGGCATTAGAGAGTAAAGCGATCTCATCTTTTCGCTTTGACCTGATGTCAATATCAGTCTGATACCTCGCATACCTGTGAAGCTCATCATAAATATGTCTTAATGGCTTTAGACTAAACATCAACGTCGTATAAAGTATGATCACAAAAAGTATCGCGATCCACAAAAGGACCGTAAGCGTATCTTGAAACTCAAAAGTCTGCTTGATCACCTTTACAAGCTTATCTGGACTATTTAGCAGAATAAATATCGCATCCTTATCATCAGGCAATTGATAAAGTCTAAAACGCGGGTCCGTTCTACGATGTGATCTTATCTCAGATGCTTTGGCCAGCACCCCCACCTTTTGAGTCTCATCTATCAAGGTGACACCTAACTCTTTCAGTCTGTGCTGAAGTGATATCATGGAGTCACGTTCTTGCAAGATCAATGCTTCGATATAAGGTGCTTGAAGACGGGCCAGATGGTGTTCACGTTTAGTAGAAGCGCCGCTTGAGAGGAGGAGCATGAATGCCATCGCGACTAGTGCGATGACAAAGATCACATTGATCTTAAAACGAATAGAGTGATAAAAACGCATCTACTCTCCTATATATTGATAACCGACACCCCGTATGGTCTTGATGTAGATCGGACGTTTGATGTCATCACCGATCTTTTGCCTGATCCGTCCTATGATGACGTTTATGCTCTTGTCTGAGCTTTCCCAGTCGATGGAGCTGACACTGTTGATGATATACTCACGAGAGAGCACCATATGTCTTTTTGTCAATAACAGTGAGAACAGTTCATACTCAGCCATCGTGAGTCCGATGTCCTCCCCCTCTTTACTGATCTCAAAGCGCTTCTCATCGATAGTGAAGAGATGACTTTCATCATGAGACGGACTTTTTGGATCATGTCGTTTTATCTGATACTGTATGCGGGCGATAAGTTCTCTTGGGTCATAGGGTTTAGCGATGTAGTCATCTGCGCCAGCTTCAAAGCCGATCACTTTATCAGTAGTGTCTCCACGAGCTGTCGAGATGATGATGGGTATTTCGGGGTACTCTTTTTTTATGAGACGGCAGAGCTCAAGCCCATCCATCTCTGGTAGTGTCAGGTCGAGCAAGATCAGATCGAACTTCGCTATACGTAACTTATCCAGAGCACTGGATGCTCTGTCTACACTAAAGAGCTCAAGACCATAGTTGAGCAGGTATTTGTCCAGAAGTGCCGTGATCTCAGCATCATCCTCTACCATCAAGATCTGTCTCATCAACCCTCTTTGGACTTTTCCTTGAACTCATCTATCACGATCTGTCGTTGTTCAGGTGTGAGTATCTTATAGGCTTTTTCCATAAAATCGACTTTTGAGCGGGTCCTCTCATCACTTGTCGATGCCAAGTAAGTAGTAAGCCCCTCTTTATCAAATGATGTCGATGTCACATATTCAGACACTTTAGAGATATCTCGCTTGAAGCCCACTTTCTCTTTTCGAAGCTCTTTGAATGACTCTTTTTGCTCATCACTCAGGTCAAGCTTCTTCATCACTGCATGCATCTGTCTAGGGTTAAAGTCACCGTCCATCATCGCATGAGGTCTATGCATACCACAGCCACTAAATATCACTCCACCCACCATCAATGCACTTAATGCAGCTAATATTCTCTTTTTCATCGTATATCCTTCTGTTTTGATAGTGAGAGTATAAGTCGGATCTGAAAACTTGCGGGTAATGATCGATAAATGAAGGTAAACGAAAAAGGCGTGTCTGGACTGGGAAGTCAAAGACTCCTTCCCAGTGATGTAAAAGTCGCTATGTTAAGAGCCGAAGTTCCCGTCACTGATGTCTTCTAGCAAAAGAAGGTTTAACCAGCTAGCTACTTTTCTAAATCTCTTGTTCTTATTACCATCTTCATTCAACAATCTGTTGTCAGAAGCTTCGAAACCAAGGTGATAGATACTGTCAGCTACATTGTTGATAGCGTTCTTTCCAAATATCTTAGTCTTTGCACCATCGTTTTGTACCCGATGAAAACCAGTCTCTTCGCCATCTTCATCATCGCCATGCAGCACGGCCCACTCTGCAGCATGGTTTGCGACGAGGTATTGATTGATGTTCTTGGCGTCAGTGACACCTATGGAACCATCACTGGCTGCATCAGTAGCGAAGATCGCTTCTATCAGCAGTTTGTTCATCGCGTTAGCAGATCTTGAACCTTCTCTGATGTCAGTCGTCGAGACTCTTTGTGCAAGTCTTGCATCTGAGTAGATCATCTCTATGATCTGATCAAGACCGGTACCCGTGTTTCCAACGACCTCTTGAATCGCTGAGTTCTCCAGTGTACCGCCCTCAAGATCATCGACAAGCAGATTGTCTACCCACAAGGCTACTTTTTTGAAGTTTCTATTTTTATTGCCATCTTCATTTAGCAGACGATTCTTGTGATGCGTCTCAAATCCAAGATGGTAGATGCTGTCAGCTACATTGTTAATAGCATTTTTTCCAAACAGTTTTGTTCTGGCACCGTCATTTTGGACCAGATGAAAACCTGTCTCTTCGCCATCTTCATCATCGCCGTGCAGTTCTGCCCATACATCTCTATAGTTTTCTACCAGATAGACATTGATATCACGTACATCAGCTTTTGAGATGTCACCATCATTGGCAAGTCCTCTTTCAATGATAGCTTCGATAATAAGCTCATTCATCCCCTCAGCTACTGATACCGCTTCTGCGATGTCTTCTGCTGAGACTCTTTTATTTAACCTTACATCGCTCTTGATGATGTCCGTTATTGTGTTTAGGCCAGAATCAGTATAGACTGAACCTCCCTGTGCGTATAACGAACTTGATGCCACGATGAAAAATGCTGCAACTGCACTCGTGATCCTCTTTTTTAACTCCATACTTTCCCCTATTATTGTTGTAAGTCCTACATAAGAACAAATGCCTTGTCATCTCGGCGATCTCTTCAAGTCCGTGATATATCCTTATATCATGGTAAGATCGGTATGACAAACGACTCGCGATCTTAAACTAATTTTAATCACAACGATTAAAAACACCAGAATTGTATCTTAACTGTATGTGTTATGTCACATCATTAAGAACAAAAGTGTAGTTGTGTCCTGTCACTCTACGATATGATACGAATCCATACACTACAAAGGCAACAGATGCAGAAGATCTTTATAGGGCGCAAGTTCAAAGGGGACATCGAGCTTCCTGAGACAAAAGAGGCAAAAGCCATCTTTCATAGAGTCAAAGATGCGTACGCGAAAAAAAAGAACCCGACTATTGATCTATTGTTTAGACCCGATAGGCTGAGACAGCTCAAGAACTATCAAAGGGGTGGTGCGCGAGAAGAGTTACTAAACCTAGAGATGTACATCGAACTCGCAGAAATACTCAAATTTGACGCCACAGATGCAAAACGGCTAAAGACCTCCATCGAGCTCATCAATGATACTGCGCATACAAATTTCAATATCACCAAGCGTGTCACCCTCATCAACAAAAGTAAAAAAAGCAAGACCACAAAGAGCTATCTATTTTGGGATATAGAAAATTTCTCGAACATCGCTTCCATCTTCAGTGACCTCATAGAGCCATATGAGATTCCCGATGAGCGTATTTATCTGGCAGCCAATCCTGATTCACTCTATCTAAAGAAAGCAGAGTGGGAGGCGAATCTTTTTGATTATGGAAAGTCACTTCACTCGTTTAATTTCACCAAGTGTGATCACGGTAAAAATGTGGCAGATGATGTCTTGCTGAAACAGATGAAAGGACTTCGCCTGAAGAACAGCGATATCTATATGATGACCTTTGACCGAGAGCTAAAAGAACGCTTTCAAGATGCATGCCATAACAGCAATAATCTCTATATCATGAAAAAGTAAGGTTGAGATTTTAACCTTAGTTAGTCTACAATCACACTATGAACAGATGGATGAAAATAGCTTATGATGAAGCGACCAAAGGTATGTTGGCAGATGAAGGTGGGCCATTTGGTGCCGTTATCGTCAAAGATAATGAGATAATCGCGACGGCACATAATGAAGTGCTAAAAAGCAATGACCCCACCGCTCATGCGGAAGTCAATGCCATTCGACGAGCGAGTCAGAAGCTAGGCAGCTTCGATCTCTCCGACTATGTCCTCTACACGACTTGCATGCCCTGCCCTATGTGCCTGGGCGCTATCTTTTGGGCTCGCATCGGTACTGTCTACTACGGAGCGACCGATGAGGATGCTGCTAGAGGTGGGTTTGACGATCACCGCTTTTATGAGATGATGCGCGGAGAGAACCAAGACTTGGAGTTAAATCAGTTAGACCATCAAGAGAGTGCCAAGCTGTTTGACCAGTGGCTTGAGAAAAACGACCGTCAGCTCTATTGAAAGGAGCGATATAGATGGATAGACTAAGAGTCTTTACCGATGGTAGTGTCAATCCCCAGTTAAAGATCGGCTATGGAGCTTGTCTTATCGTGAGAGAGGGTGAGACATCCCTTGATTCCCTGGAAGAGAACGTACAGGTAAAACGCTTTGAACAGACCTCGTCGACCAGACTGGAACTACAGACACTTTTATGGGCACTTAGTGAGCTTAGTACATCTGAACAGAAGATCACTGTCTATACAGACTCTCAAAACATCATAGGTCTACCGGGAAGACGTGCACGATTTGAACAGAACGATTACCGCACAAAGAAAAAGAGACTGATAGACAACCATGAACTCTATAAAGCGTTTTATGCGATCACCGATCAGATCGACTGTGAGTTTGTCAAGGTCCAAGGACATAAGAAGTCGTATCTAAAAGATGAGATAGACAGGCTTTTTACACTTGTAGACCAAGCATCTCGTGTAGCACTTCGTGAGTATCTAACTGAACATTGTGCTTATTGATACGTTGATCTCAAAAATCGCACAAAGTACCGCTATAATACTCCATCGATTAAAAACGGGCAAAAAGAAAGGATGAAAATGAAAAAGATCACAACGATTTTTATAGGTGTTTTTTTAGTACTGGGGATGGGCGTTTGTTCAGCAAATACTCCAAATATAGCTGAGGTCAACAAAGGTCAGAACATTCAAATATTCAGTGTTGACAATGCAGATGGCACTATTGACGCTACGAGTATAGAAAAGGCTTTTAATGCCAGCGGCGTGACCGTCGATGTCAATAACAATATGAACTCTATCTTTGAGAAAAGATATGGTCATGTTCACCATAAGAGTTACAACCTGGCAATATTTCGTAGTGAGAAGTCGATCTTAAAGCTTATTAAAAAATACCCGAGTATTGGTCTGATAACTCCACTCTCCATGTCTATCTATTCAGATGATGCAAAAAACAGTATTAATATCTCCACACTCTCTTTGACAGGTATGGCTCGGATCACAAAGATCCCTGCGACAGACCCAGACTTGATAGCGTATGCCAAGTCAGTGGATGCAGCACTTCATAAAGCATTGCCAAATGGTGCTTATCTACCTGTAGGTCATGCTATCGAGACTACAGACAAGCCACTGGTCACTGAGTATACAGTGGAGTTCGAACTTGAAGACGATGTGACCTATATAGAACTCAAAGATGAGTTTGCAGAGGAGTTCGAAGGGGAACTGGGGCCAGTCGGATTTTTGGTACCAAAATCTTATAAAATACAAGAAGAGCTGTTAAAAGAGAATGGTCATGATGATTATGATTTCTTCGACACCTACTCTATCATAAGATTCAATGTGATATTCCCTGTATCTAAAGACCATCCAGATGCTGGTGCCTTTGCTCCTTTCTCATTCTCTATCTATAAGAAAAAAGATGAAGACACAGTACATGTCAGTTACCCTTCAGTCGATAACTGGATCACTGATCTTGGTATTACCGATGAAGAGTCTGTCAAGGCAGTTCGTGAGACTCAAGGTATGATCACCGATATCCTAGAAGAACTAACTGAATAAACGTTACCGCCACTATACGTATCTGCTTGTCTATAAGCAAGTAGATACACTCCGAAGACCAAACAGAGACACTCATCAGACATCACCCGTCAAACATCTTACTGACAGAATAAACATCTCTGGTTCCCAGTGTGCATTATTTATATCTATGACTGACTTAAGGGCATAAGCCTCTCAGCATTGTTCAGAGAAATCTTCTTAGATGTTCAATGACGATTTTAGCTACTACGATCTCGCTATAATATTTTCTTAAATAGACATCCCACCAACAGACATGGAGAATAAAGTGATGAAAAGATATCTTATAGCAGCTTTAGCGACAAGTGCATTACTATTTGCTGAGAGCTTTACACTTAAAAGTAGTGACCTTGAGGGTCAGCTTTCTATGACACAGGTCTTTAACGGCTTTGGTTGCAGTGGAAAGAACATCTCCCCAGAATTGAACTGGGAACATGCACCGAAAGAGACAAAGAGCTTTGCTTTGACAGTCTATGACCCAGACGCTCCTACTGGTAGTGGATGGTGGCATTGGGTAGCGTTCAACATCCCTTCATCAGCGACTTCTCTGCCAAAAGATGCCGGCAACGTCGAGCTAAAGCTAATGCCCAAAGGCACCATCCAAAGTGTAACCGATTTTGCGATAACAGGGTACGGCGGTGCTTGTCCGCCAGAAGGTGACAGTGACCATCAATACATCTTCACATTGCATGCGCTTGATATCGATGTTCTGCGACTTGATGAGAACGCGAGGCCAGCACTAGTCGGCTTTATGATAAACAAACACACCATTGAGAGATCATCATTGATCTCTTATTATGGAAGATAGTCTCAAGACCATATAGAACATGGCACAGATAAAGATATATGGGTTAAAAAGTACTCTCAAGAGTAAAAAAGAATCACTCTCTTCTATCATCCATCGATGCATCATCGAAGCACTTTCGTTTCCGAAAGAAAAGAAGTTTCAACGCTTTATCGGACTCGATGAAGATGAGATGATCTTTCCCGATGATAAAAGTGAGCAGTACATCATCATCGAGATCATGATGATGGAGGGAAGAAGTGTGGAGACCAAAAAGGCTCTTATCAAGATGTTGTTTGAAGACATCGAAGAAGGAGTTGGTATCACATCAGATGACATAGAGATCGTCATCGTGGAGAGTCTTCCATCGAACTGGGGTTTTAGAGGCATGACAGGTGATGAGATAAAGCTTGACTATGATGTCAATGTCTAAAGAAACAGTAATATGAGACTAAAGATATATCAGATAGATGCCTTTGCAAATAGAGTATTTGAAGGTAACCCTGCCGCTGTCTGTCCACTCGAAGAATGGCTCGACGATAAGACGATGCAAAAGATCGCCATGGAGAACAACCTTTCAGAGACAGCTTTTTTTATCAAAAAAGATGAGCATTATCACATTCGCTGGTTTACTCCCAGAAAAGAGGTCGATCTGTGTGGACACGCTACATTAGCAAGTGCATACGTACTCTATGAGATCCTTGGTCATAGTGATGATGTGATCACCTTTGATTCCAAAAGCGGTCTCTTACCTGTCAAAACAGAGGCTGGCTCAATCACAATGGACTTCCCTGCTTTACCGGCTGAACCGTGTCAAACTCCACAGGCGATCATGGAGGCTTTTGGAAAGAAGCCACTTGAAGTCTTAAAGGCGATGGACTATATCGTTGTCTTTGACGTGGGTGTGGACATAACAAAGCTGTCACCGGACCTTAATGCATTAAGAAGACTGGACTTGCGTGGTGTCTGCGTCACCAATCAAAGCTGTGACTATGATTTTGTAAGTCGGTTCTTTGCCCCAAACTATGGCATAGATGAAGACAGTGTCACTGGTTCTGCCTACACACAGTTGATGCCATACTGGGCAGAGAGACTGCGAAGAAAAAGCTTGACATCTAAACAGTTGTCTTCCCGAGGTGGTGAGTTGCGATGTACTTTACAAGGAGATCGCGTCTATATCTCTGGTAAGGCCGTCCTCTATCTCAGTGGTGAGATAGAGATCTAAAGAGAAAGAAGAACGATGACTTTAGAAAACGTCGTCCCTTGGGGACAAGACCTTTATGAGTATATGGCTATGTTCTCTTTGACAGTGAACACTTAGATCTGGATTTTCACATCGCCTCTATCAAAGCTATGTGTAGTGTGGGAAAAGAGGTGAGACTATTTCCGCTTCTTGACCTTAAAGGCCAGAAATCGACTTATCTGGGACCGTTAATAGATGTCTTACATCACGAAGGCTATGTGTGTAAGATAGAACGTGTGGATTATGAGTTTCTAAAAGGCGGCAACGAGATGCTAAAGATACAAAGAGAAAAAGAACAGAGAACTATATAGGGCACCTCTAATAACCCTGTATATCATCAGAGGATAAAGAAGGTGTGAGATTATGCTTTAAGGTCTTGTAGGACTACCCGTAGGTAATTCAAAAGACTTTAGAGCAGAAGCTTGCACCTTATTTGTCCTCCCGAAGGGCGTTACATACAACATCGTGAGTCTGCGTTAGCCTCTTGCCACCGTAACCAGTTACGCTGACAAGAGCCTGCCTTGATCACAAAGTCGTATGTAACGCTGATGATGCACAGGGTTATTAGAGGTGCCCTATAGTAATGCATATAACAAATAGAGTCGAGAAAAAAGTGCGCTGATAACCAGAGCGACATCAGGTCTTGGTGAAGTATGCGACTTAGGGAGTCAGACTCATCCTTGTCAGTAGAGATGGGTAAAAGTTGACAGAGTTGCAAAATCGGATTGCTGGGGATGTCTAGAGCATTTCGCTGGACTGATCGTCTATATCTTAAACGCACCGCCGCATGTCAACATACAAGATGTGCTTATCATGCCGACCGCACAAAGAGACCCTTATGTGTCAAGCAGGGATGAGATGACGTAGCGAGAGGCCTCTCTAGATAAGTCCAAGCTCTGCAAGGAGAGGTCTGATACCTGAAGAGACTGCGAGAAGCTGCTCAGTGAGCAAGCTCATAGCCTTATCTTCGATGACCCACTCTTCAATTATCTGTACACTCGAACTTTTCTCTTCACTACTCATGATGTCAGAACTATGTACCGCTTCTTTGATGCTTTCAAGATGACTGCTGTTTGATAGACTCACGATCACTCCTTTTTTAAATAGTATCTAAAGATATCTTCACTATTTTACTCTTAGTAAGATTAATCTCACGAGACCTGAAAGGCGATCAGAGAGTATGATCATTGTAAGTCGACTCCATAGTCAGTTCCACGGCTGTTGACTTATCAGTCGACCTGAAGATTGAAATAGACATTCTCAAAAAGTCGTCACGACTATATGATAGACAATGGTTCCCTGTTCAATAAACACGCCTAAAAACAATAAGATCCAAATAAAAATATTTTTGTAACGTATTTTGTGATGTCTATGTTGTATGCTGTGATAACAAAAGGTGATATGATAAGTATAAGGACTACCTTGACATCTTATACAAGTATTGAGAAACAGATGCGATACATGATCATATCTTTCCAAGGGTCAACAGACCTAAGAGCACCTCATATATTAACGAGTAGCCAATGATGAGCAATAACTCTTTTTACGAAAAAGTAGAAAACACACTGATCGGTCCTTACCAGTTCGAAAGACACGAACATGTACTGAAAGATCAGATCATGCTATTGAAGATCTTGATCATAATCTCAGGATTTCTGATTACTGTCATGGCGACCTTACGACTCCTCGACCAGAACTTCATCCAAGCTAGTGTCGATATGATATTTGTTGTCATATTAAGTAGCAGTTACCATTTCCTACATCGAGACAAGCACCATTTCAAGGCTGTCTCCCGTGTTATCATCGGCTTTGCACTGTTCACCATCGCTACACTGATACATACCCTTCCCTACTCTTTTTCACCATTGATCTGGGTCGCTACGACGATCTATCTTATGTTCTTTCTCCTAAGCAAGAGGGAAGCCTGGAAGTGGCTGACAATAGTCATGTCCTACCTTGCGTTCATCTACTTTTCCGGTCATGGTCTGAAGACTTTATCACCCAGTGACCTGTTCGTCTTCTTTGGCAATGTCTTGTTACTCTCTTTAGTGTTGACCTGGTATGAGAAGATAAAAGAGGAGAATGCAGAACACTACTTACAAAAGAACCTGCGACTCAAAGCAGAAGTCGCTGAAAAGACCAAAGCGCTGCGTGAGACCAATACAAGCCTGAATGAACTGAATGAGACTCTTGAAGAGAGGATCGACGATGAGATACTCAAGAGCCGTAAGAAAGATAAGATCATGCTCTCGCAATCACGTCAAGCTGCCATGGGTGATATGATCAGTATGATCGCTCATCAGTGGCGACAACCCATCACAGTGATCGGCATGGCTACCAATAACATCCTGCTTGATCTTGAGTTCGAAGAGTATGATAAACAGCGGACGGAAGAAAAATTGAACATCATCATCGAACAGACAGAGTATCTTTCCCATACTATCGATGACTTCAGAGATTTTCTAAGACCTACGAAACGTCCCAAAAGTGCCATGCTTACCAGTATCACAGAAGGGGCTTTGAGCATAATCGGTCCAAGCCTTGAGGAGAACGGCATCACCTTAAAAAACAGTCCTGAAAGTGATATCGAACTTATGACTTTTCCAAACGAACTGGTCCAGGTACTACTTAATGTCCTCAGTAATGCCAAGGATGCCCTTAAAAACAGACAGATAGAGGACGGCCACATCTGGCTTTACACCAAAGCCGATGAGACTACGGCCATCTTTAAAGTCTGTGATGATGCAGGTGGTATTCCAGATGATGTACTTCCGAGGATATTTGAACCCTATTTTAGTACCAAGGAGTCAAAAGGCGGTACAGGTCTAGGGCTCTATATGTCTCAGTTGATCATAGAAAAGCGACTGGGTGGAAGTATCCAAGGTGAGAACTCCGGTGACGGAGCCTGTTTTACTATTAGCTTACCCAGAAGAGAGAAGGAGTAATATCATGTCGATCGCTTCCCAACTTATGACACATGCCAAAGCGTTGTCCATCTTGTATGTAGAAGACGACAAAAAGATACGTGCTGAGATCGCTGAGTTTTTAGATCGCTTTTTTTTAACAGTCGATCTTGCAGATAATGGTAAAGAGGGCTTACTGAAGTATAAAGAAAAGCATTATGATATAGTCATCACCGATCTCAATATGCCTGTGATGGGCGGCATCGAGATGTCTAAAGCTCTCAAGAAAAAGCATCCGGAACAACCTATCGTCATCATATCAGCACATAACGAATCGGAATACCTCTTGGAACTCATCAACATAGGTGTAGAGCATTATGTATTGAAGCCGATCGACATGAAGTCGTTTGCCAAAGCGCTCGATGTGTTAGCAGCCCACATCTACAATACTGAGCTTTTCAACAAATATCATAAAAACATCGAGCAAGACAACGAACGACTTGCCCATAAAGTCACCAGTACGACAGCTGAGCTTAAAAATCAACGTAACACAGACACCTTGACAGGCTTACAAAACCTTTCGGCCTTGATGAGTACACTCGAAGAGTTTGAAAAGATGAAAGACGGTTTCGCAGTGATCATACTACTAGACATACGGGGCTTCAGATCGATCAATGATCTATACGGCCCGGCAGCCGGGAACCAAGTCCTTATCGACTTAGGTGACTTTCTAAAAAGATTCGCTTACGACAACACTTATCGACTCTACCGTATATCCGGTGACCAGTTCGTATTATATGAACAGACAAGCTATCTTGACACCGATAGATATGACGATCACCTCAGCGAGCTTAAGACCGAGATAAATGGTCTTAGCATCTATCTGGAAAAATTTGATAAAGAGATCAGTCTGACTATGACGATCGGTATGTCATTTGGACAAGAGAGTCCACTTGAACATGCCAACATGGCTCTCAACAATGCCAAGAAAAACAACAAAAGTCATGCCGTCTATAACACGACACTGGATATGACCGATGAGATAAAGGCTCAGTTTGCATGGCAGCACAAGATCGATCTGGCTATCTTGAGCGATCAGATCATCCCTGTCTATCAGCCTATCGTGGACAGCAGCGGCAATATCGTCAAATATGAGACACTTATGCGCGTCATAGAGGAGGTCGATGGTGAGAAGAGATTGATCGCCCCTTTTCATTTTCTTGATATAGCTATTGAGAACCGTCAGTATGACACGCTCTCGAGGATGGTGATCCTAAAGGCACTAAAAGGGTTAGCAGCCAATGACTACAGTATATCGATCAACCTGACCATGGATGATATCAACAATAAACCTTTTTTGGATGAGATCTACAATACGATCAAAAAAGATAAAACGGAAAAACGGCTTATCATCGAGATCACAGAGAGCCAAAGTGTCGAAAACTATAGAAGTCTAAAAGATCTTGTAGAAAAGTTCAAGCAACTTGGTATCCGATTTGCCATCGATGATTTTGGCAGTGGCTTTTCAAATTTTGAACGTATTCTCGAGATCCAACCTGATTACATAAAGATCGATGGTTCTCTGATCAAAGATATCAACACCAATACACACACGCATATCTTGACCAATGCTATAACGAGTTTTTCACATGAGCTAGGCATCAAAGTGATCGCAGAGTATGTACATTCAGAAGAGATATTCTTCATCCTCAAACAATTTGGTGTGGACGAGTTCCAAGGTTACTACTTCTCTGAACCACAGATAGAGATAAATAGAGCATCTCAAATACAGTGAAGAGGGTATCGACTCTGTTCGTCCCAAAAACAGTGTGAACACGGTACCACTCTTCTATGTTTTATCCCCTTCGCATCAAGGCTTCTGTATAATGCGCGCAACAACCGGATGAGTAGCCGGTACTTTGACTAAGGATGATAGATGGAACTGAAGTTAGGCATACCAAAAGGGAGTCTTCAAGACGCCACAGTAGATATCTTTAAAGAGGCTGGGTATAACATTCAGATAAGAAGTAGGAACTACTACCCTGCGATCGATGATGAGGAGATCTCCTGTATGCTTATTCGTGCACAGGAGATGGCACGATATGTAGCTGGTGGTCAGCTTGACTGTGGATTGACAGGTCTTGACTGGATAAAAGAGAACCAGGCCGATGTCATCGAAGTAGCTGAACTCACTTACGCGAAAGCCAGCTTTTCAACAGTCAAATGGGTACTAGCAGTCAAGGAGGACTCTCCTTTCAAAAGTGTCAAAGACCTTGAAGGCAAGACCATCGCGACTGAAGTAGTCAACCTGACCAAAGCATACCTTGCATCACATGGTGTCAGTGCCAACGTCGAATACAGCTGGGGAGCGACAGAAGTGAAAGTGCCAGACCTGGCTGATGCGATCGTCGAGATCACTGAGACGGGTTCATCTCTGCGTGCGAACAACCTCAAGGTAATAGACACTGTCCTGGAGACCACTACACGCTTTATCGCCAATAGAGAAGCTTACAAAGATCCTGAAAAACGTAAGAAGATAGAGAACATCGTCATGATGTTAAAGTCTGTCATCAACGCGGTCCCAAAAGTCAGTATCATGATGAACGCACCGAAGGAGAACCTTGAGAGAATCCTTGAAGTGTTGCCAAGCGAGAACCCGACTATCTCTCATCTTGCCAAAGGCGATTGGGTAGATGTCATGGCTGTCTTAGATCAGAAAAGCCTTAGAGATGTTCTTCCAAGACTCAAAGAGCACGGTGCGAAATCCATCATAGAGATGCATGTCAGCAAGATCATAGAGTAGACTACTGCGCTCTTTTTGGACCTGCTTTTCTCTCACCCAGTGTGACGAAGACCTTACCTTTGTCTATAGAGAGCGCTTTTATGGCAAAGTCCAGTTCCTCTTTCTCTTGAGTATCTAGAGTATATGCCGGGTATCTCTTATAATAAGTAAGCAGTGCCGAGTTGATCATGTCGTTGGCATAATTACTTGTACCCGGTTCCACCCCTGAGATCACGATGTTCTCGACATTTGGGTCTTTAAGATAGACACTATCACTCGAGCGTTCATAGCGTATACCTGAACTCATACCTACGGTCGCATCAAACTGCTTTTTTACGGTGCCTACCAGCATCGTCACTTTGGTATCTATAAGCATAGCAATACGGTCGGTCTCTTTTGGTAACTGTATCATCGTCTTTTGTAGCTCGATCTCGAAGATATACATATACTCTATCGTAGTTGGCAGTCTTTCATTGACACTTGTCTCCAGCGTCTTGGCATCAAAACCATAAGTCTCACCGGATTTGGCATCAGTCAAAAAACCATTTGCATGAAGTTGTAGCAGTGTCAAAAATAGAAAGATCAGAGATCGCATAGTCACCTTTTATATTTACATATTATTTAATATCACGCTCTATTTACGATTTCTAGGTCACTCTTTATCGACTTTTCCACGCATCTTCTTCTTATTGCTGTGCATCTTCTTCGATTGCAGTCGTCGTTTTACGGACCCTTTTGTCGGTTTGGTCGCAACACGTCTCTTCTGTACGACCGTGACACTTTTGATGAGTTCTACCAGACGTTCTATGGCTTCATCTCTGTTTAGTTCCTGAGAGCGGTGTTGTTGAGATTTGATGACGATGATCCCATCTTTGGTGATGCGTTTGTCTTTGAGATCAAGTAGTCGATCTTTATAATAGGCGGGCAGAGATGATTCGGCAATATCAAAACGAAGGTGGATGGCGGCAGAGACTTTATTGACCTTCTGCCCACCGGAACCCTGAGCACGGATCGCTGAGGACTCGATCTCACTCTCATCAAGTGTGACACTGTTAGATATCTTTAACATTCCCATCCTTTTCTTATCTACAACTCATCGTAAAAGTGGTCTGACGGCTATCTGTTGCCACTTTTGCGTTGTACAAGATACCAGAGCCGCTAGCTCCATCACTGTCTTTCTCCCAGACTGCCATATTCTTTGTCTGGTACTTTTTTCCATGATCGACAATAGTCAGGATAAGCCTTCTGTTCATCTCTACACCCGAGACGATCAACCCATCTCCATTTGAATCTATGTCGACTGTCTTATCTGATCTGAACTTGAAATAACTCGCATTAAGGTGAGAGCAGACGACATCGACCTCATAACTTTTCTCTCCCATCGTAGCCTTAAAACTGCCACGTTCAAGGTTGTTCTCGGCTCTACCATCACTATTACCGCAAGAAGTAAAAGAGACTACTGCTATAAGCATGCCCATATAGACCACTATCGTTCTCATCATGCATCTCTTTCTGACTAAAAGGATCTGACATTTATATATGAATATTGTATATAGCCAAGCTTAACGCCTCTTTATAGCATGCCCGTTATAGACTAGCAAGTAAAAAAGACTTACACTTTCAGAAAAAAGCCTCAAAGGGCATGGTAGACTTTCGCCCATGATAAAACTCTCATTCATACTACTGTTTCTCACCTTACCTCTACTTAGCGGTGACCCTTTATGGGGTGTGCCGCTTTGGGTCTGGGGTAGTCTGGCTCTCACACTACTTTACGCGCTAGTACTTCTCTTTGTCATCGAGAGACGCTGGGATGACCTGAAGGAGCCTGAAGATGGATGATGCGATGCTCTCAGAAGCAGGGATCTATTTTCTACTGGCCTATCTTGCGTCTATGATCCTTGTCGGGGTGGCAGGTAAGTTCGCCTCCAAAGAGGAGTCGATGAAAGACTTCTATCTTGGCGGTACAGGGTTTGGTGTCGGTATCTTGTTTCTCACAATGTATGCGACACAATATAGCGGGAACTCACTCATAGGTTTTGCAGGCTCAGCATATCGCAGCGGTTGGTTTTTTCTTGTCGCTGTCACTTTCATGGTAGCGATCGTAGGCGGTTATCTGCTCTATGCTCCCCGTCTATACCCGCTGGCAAAAGCAAAAGGCTTTATCACCATCGGTGATTATATCTCTTATAGATACGACCACAAGTGGCTGACCTATATCATCGTCGCTATCGGTATCTTTGCACTTGCAAACTATATGCTTACCAATCTCAAAGCTATCGGTTATATATTGACCTATGTCACAGGTGGATGGATAGGCTTTGCAGAGGGGATCATTGCCATGGCCTTTATCATGGTGATCTATGAGACATTAGGCGGGATGAGATCAGTAGCATGGACGGATGCCATACAGGGTGTGCTGCTATTTATTGGTGTGATCGTGATAACGGCTGTCATCTGGGTCCATTACGGCTCACTTGAAGCGAACACAGACCTGTTGATGCAGGTACGTGCTGACTTCTTTGCCGACCCGACATCCGAGCAGCAGGTCAAATGGTTCAGTGTACTGGTGCTTATCTTTTTCGGTATCTCAGTCTATCCGCAGGCCATTCAACGGATCTACGCCGCCAAGGATGAGAAGACTTTAAAGCGCTCCTTGCAGCTGATGATAGTGATGCCCTTCCTCACCACCCTGCCCCTGATCGCCATCGCTGTCATCGGGGCTGCACATTTTCCTGATCTTGATAAAAGCTCATCAGAGCAGATCATCTTGCTAATGCTCGATGAACTCAGCGATATCGCCGGCATGCAGATGGTCCTGACACTGTTCATCGCCGCAGCGATCGCTGCGATCATGTCCACTGTTGACTCCGCCATGCTTGCCATCGCCTCACTCTTCACCCAGGACATCTATCACCGTCAACGCCCTGATGCGTCACAAAAAGAGCTTACCTACATCGGTAAGATCTTCTCATGGGGACTGATGGCGCTTATGGTCTACCTTGCCATCTCTCTGCCATCGACCATCTGGTGGCTGATACAGATCAAACTGGAGATACTCTGCCAGATCGCTCCGGCTATCATGCTGGGAGTCTGGTTCTCGACACTCAAGCCCAAAGCAGTACTGGCGGGTCTGCTTATAGGTGTAGGTATCACCCTACTTTTCTTACTTACTCCTCTACCATCCAAACCCCTTGGTATCCATGCCGGAGTGTGGGGTCTGGCTGTGAACTTGCTCGTCGTCTGGAGTCTGCATCTTAAGCAGAGAGAGTGAGTCGCTTTAGTCATGAGCGCTTCTGACATCATCTTTAGATCCTAAAGATGATAGTATGGGTTTGAAAAGATAACTCAGTATACTGTCTCTACAGCCTGAAAAGTACAAAGGTAGACAATGCAAGACTATCAAAGCCTAAAAGAACACTATAAGTTCACTGATGAGGAAGCGCAGATCCTGCAAGAGCTTCGACCCAGGATGGAGAAGCTTTCAGATAGGTTTATCGATGAGTTCTATGACTATATCTGGGGATTTGGCAAGACAGCGCAATTTCTAAAGAACAAAGAGATAATCGCTCATCATCGTAAAAAGATAAAAGAGTGGTTCATCAACCTGTTTTCCGGCAAGTATGACCTTCCCTACTTTATGTATCTTTATAAGATCGGTGAGGTCCATGTGAGGATCGGTCTGCCGACTCATTATGTCAACTCTGCATTTACCTTTGTCAGGACCTTTGCCTTGACAAATATCGAAGAGAACTTCACAAGTAAAGAGCAGCATGTCAATGAGATAAAGGCTGTTGAGAAGATCATAGACATCAACCTTGATGTCTTGACAAGCTCCTACAGAGAAGAGGAATTAAGTAAGTTCTTATCGCTGTCAAAGTTTGAGAAGCGAGTCTTGACAGGTCTCAAAAAGTTCAACTCTTACATCAACTTTTTTCTTGCAGGCGCTTTGGCTCTTGTCGCGTTCTTTGCTATCGGACTATTTGCTTATGACATCTATCTGCTGTTCTTCACAGACATGGGCATAGAAAAAGGCATTCTCACAATATTGGGAAGTCTGTTGGTCCTATGGGCGGCTATCGAGTTGATCCATGAAGAGATAGAACATCTTCAAGGCAAGGGTTTTGCCATAGGTGCTTTTATCATGCTGGCCATGGCGGCATTGATAAGAAAAGTGTTGATCTATTCTCTCTCCTCTGAGAAGTCTGACGAACTCCTGGTAATAGGTGCAGTCATAGTCGGTCTGGCAATCGCTTATTGGCTTGTCGGTACAAAAAGAAAGAGCATAGGTTAAAGAGTACGATCGACCAAGATGAACGCTTCTGTTTTATGGCAAGGCTCATCAGATAGAACAGAGGGCTTATTCATTTGCCTCTCTGCATGATCGTTCGCAAGGCTTCATCGCCAAAATTCCCATTAGAAGATCTTTTCACACTATTTTGCCACATCTTTAGAGTACATTTCTCTTCTAGGATACAATTGAAAGATAACAAGAGGTCATATGAAAGTCTTTACAGCATTTAACACCGGAACTGCCGCCTTTATCCTGCTTCTAACAGGTGCTCCACTAGAGCTCCCTTTAGAGCAAGAAGTGCTCCCACGCGAATCGATGAGACAAGAGACGAAAAGTGTTATCGCCCGTACAGCTAAACGACTTGAAGAGAATGGTCTACAAACAGAGACGGCATCCATTATAGCGACGAAGCTTTTTGCCCAAGATGCAGAGCGCACTGCTCTTCTCCTTGAGCAGATCGAGTCCCACTCTATCTTAGACCTCGAAAAGAGTGCCATTGATAAAGTATTGGCAAAACGAGCTTTACATAGACGCTCGATCGAGCTTGCTTCTTACAGTGGCATCTTAGGGTTTGTCCAAGATACGAAAGGCCGCCCACTCTATGAGATAGAAATAGAGGCAATAGGCTTATTGGCCTCAAAGGCATAGGATCCAATGCCTTTGATCTGATCGATCACCAGTGACTCATCTCCTTTTGATCTGTATAAAAAAGCCGCACAAAGAGTTTGTAAGATAAAATCTTATGATAAACAGAGAGATAAAAAAGAGGAAAAATTTTATGAAAGTGACCGAAATACCTTTTGTACGGCTCGTAGGCATAGAAGATGAGGCTAATGGACTCTCTTTATCGTTTAAAAAAGACGTACAAAACCATATAAAAAGCATCCATGCCAGTGCACAGTTCACATTGGCAGAGACACAAAGCGGTGTTCATCTACAAAAGGTTTTTTCAGAGCTCGATGGCATGGTAGTCCCTGTGCTGAGAGAGTCACATATAAAATACAAAAAGCCTGCCTTGGAGAAGATAACAGCTTACGCCGAGTGTACAAGTGAAGCAATAGAGAGGTTTAAAGAGCAGTTTGCGAAAAAAGGTAGAGGCACGATCGGGGTCACTGTCGAGGTCAGGGATATCAACGATATAGTCACTTCACAAGCGACTTTTAACTGGTTTATACAGGCACATTCATGAATAGAGAGGGAGAATAGCCTTGGCAGGATCCTTTAAAGATATCTACGATCAACGATATATAAGTATGCTTTCGGAGCATATCGTCTCCTCCTACTCCAGATTTGAAAGAGATGATTTTATAAGTAACGTATTTGATGGTGATTGGGAGAGCAGAGAGCTTAAACAGAGGATGAGACACATCGCAAACACTCTTCATCTCTCTTTACCACAGGACTATTCTCAAGCGATCAAGATACTTAGAGATGCGTTTTCCAAGATCGATGCAGGTCATGGACTGGAAAACATGATATTTCAGGACTATGTCGAGGTGTATGGCATGGAAGATGTCGAGACATCACTTCAAGCGTTAGAACACTTTACCGTCGGTTCAAGTTCCGAGTTTGCTATCAGACGTTTTATCTTAAGATATCCGGCTCGGACAATGCAACAGATGCGAAAGTGGGCGACTGATGATGACCACCATATCAGAAGACTCTCATGTGAGGGGTGTCGACCACGACTACCTTGGGCCATCTCTCTGCCTGCATTTAAAGAGGACCCAAAGGAGATCATAGAGATACTAGAGATCTTAAAAGATGATGAGAGTGAGTATGTCAGAAAAAGTGTGGCAAATAATCTAAACGATATATCTAAAGATAACCCTTTAGTCGTGATCGATATAGCAAAAAGATGGTTCCTTCTAAAAAAGTGTGGGTAAGTCAAAACAAGCTATGATCATTTATAAGAAAGAGAGGTCTTAAAGATGATGACCAAAGATCTTTTCCAGATGG
>JADGEC010000129.1 GCA_016744575.1 Sulfurimonadaceae bacterium
TGAAGTGGGATTCTATCATCTAGCCTCTTCAAACCCCTAAAGCACTATCTCTGATCTTCTGATTCTCAAAGATTGCACTTCGGATTTAAATTCGGGAGATATATGCGCATGCAAGATCTATGCCAACTATACACTTTCTGTACTTGATAGCTACAATCTATCTTAGAAAATAATGAAAGAGCCCCTTTTATATACCACATGGATGGGTACTCTCAATATTAGAATCGAACATAAAATAAAATATAATTATAAATAACTTGCAATGTTAAATAATATTTGATATAATTACCAAAACACTTAAATCTTTATGCATTTAAAAGAGAAGGTTGATAATATGGTCAAGACTCCAAATATGAATGTTATTTTAAATGAACAAGGTACGATAGTAGATTTTCACTGTGACTTGTTAGATACGGAATACTCACAAGATGAACTCTTGGGAAAAAACTGGTTTGATATCTTTATTGATGCTCAGGACAGGGAGAAGGTGGTAGTTATCTTTCGAAGACTACTGCTTGCTAAAGAGGGGGAGTGGGCGACTTGCGAAAATGATATCTCTTGCAAGAACAGTGACCACAAGTTCATGATCTTTCACAATCAACTGATCTTTATCAATGGTGAGAAGTTCATCAAGTGTGTTGGTATCGAGTATCATGATGCATTTTATAAGCTTGATGAAGAACTGGTAGGATAAGGGAGTCATGAATAGTCTACTGTATCTCTTTACCAGAGATCTTGATCCGATCATCTTTGAACGACTTGAGAGGTATCAGAAACAGCTGTTGCATAATTACATCATTACCTTCATCGTACTGGTATTGCTTGGTACTTTGTTGAGGGTAGTGATGGAACCTATGTTGGTGAGTACTCTTATCACCTTCAGTTATGCTCTTTTAGGTGCGGGACTTTTTTTTGCGTATAAATATGGCCGTTTGGAGTATGGATCAGCAAGTGCATCTTTTCTTCTCCTTGTCGGTTCACTATCGATACTCCTGTTCATCTTTAGTCCATCGCTTTTTGCATCAATAATCTTTTTGAGTATCTTCATACCGATAGCGTTCTTTTTAAAGGATCTGAAAGAGGGTCTTTTCTGGGTCCTTTTGTACATCGGTACATTGATACTTGTCAATCTCATGGGACTAGGCACTTTTTATCTTGATCAAACGATGTCTCTCTTTTTATTACTTTCGTTATTGATGACGATGGCTGTGAGTATGAGTTACGAACAGAAAGTGATCTTGGATAATCTGACTATCTTTGAACAGCGAAAAAAGCTTGAGCAGAGTGTCCTTATCGATCCACTGACCAAGGTGACTACTCGATACGGCTTCTATGTGCTTATGGATGAGGAGATGATGCAGTCAAGAAACTGTAAACGGCGTTCTCTCTCATCAATGATCATTGATATAAATGATCTAAAGCAGATCAATAGTGATCATGGACATATTACCGGAGACATAGTATTGCAAGAGTTAGCACAGCTTGTAGGCGATGAGATAGGTAAGGATGATACTATTGCTAGATGGAGTGGAGATGAGTTTATCCTTCTCTTGCCAAGGACCTCCGCTGAAGACGCTTGTGCATTGGCTCAAAGATTAAAAGCGATGATCAACAAGAAAAGATTTGGTGATGTCGGAGTGGTCACTTGTAGTATTGGCGTGAGCAGCATGCCTGAGAATGGTCCTTTTGATGCACTTCTATTGCGACTTGACAAGGCACTCCATAAAGCTAAAGAGAGTCGTAATAGCGTGATCTGTCTGGATGAGTCCTTAGACTCTGATCAATAGAAGTCAAGCGTATACGCTTCTTCTATTTTCCCTCTCTGTGAAATTACGATCTCCATCAAGACCTTACGAGTTTGACACTGTACTTACCTGAGCCCAGGAGAAAGATAGCCAGTGCAGTCATCAGGTAGAAGAGTGGAAGTTCGATGATAGGTGAACCATGACTATTGAGTGAGAATATATCACTGCTGTGTGCCATGTAGATGGCATTTGCCATAGTGAAAGCGATGATCAAGGCTGCAATACGGGCGTAGTAGCCGACAATAAGTAAGATCGGTGCGATGACTTCGCCTATGTAGACGCCATAGGCAAACCATTGAGGAAGACCGACAGCGACTGTCATCGCCTGGACACCATCGATGCCATGCATCATCTTTCCAATACCGTGCGTGAGTATCAAGATACCAACGGTCAGCCGTAAGATCAGCTTAGCTGCATCCTCATTTTTCATTTGTATCATCCCCAGGCCTTTTTTTTGCGATTATAACGTAATACTTTGTTCCTGATAGGAGAACGCACTTTAATTGCTGTAGGGGATAGAAGTCCGCTTGGACGTCTTGGAATGGATAAAGGTCTTTAGAGAGTCGTTCTGATGCAGTCGTGGGCATCCACAAAATACTGTTCACAATAGATCTCGGCCTCTTTTTGGTAGGAGATCAGTCTCTTTTTAGAGTTATCATCATCTTCCATCGTCAATCGGTACTCATCTACTTTACGATCATATATCCTACAAAGTCGTTCATTATCCTGGATCTCTGCTTGAGGGAACATGACTGCAGGTGAAGTCATCGTAAAAAAAAGTGAGAAAAATAGTGTAAATAGTATAGTCTTTTTCATGAATGCCCCTCTATTATTTCGATTTAGTTATATTAAATATACAATACAATTATAATATAGTGAGACTTAGTATCCTCTAAGTAAAATAGATTACCGATGAGTGAGTATGATCATTGGGAAGTCAGATATCTGCGTACTGTAGAATGGAGCTAAAGAGTGTATAATCCTCTTTATTATAGATAATGCCAATGGAGTAGATTTGAGACGTATACATCATCAGAGACATCGAGCGATCCCTTTTTTCTTTCGTCAGAGTACAGAAGACTTCATCGTGGACGAAGTCCCTTTAGAACGTAGTGGTGAACGGGGAAGTTACCTTATCATCAAGATCGCTAAAGAGAACCTCTCTACGATGGAGATGCTTAAGATCATGGAAGAGGACTTACACTGCTACAATATCGGCTATGCCGGACTTAAAGATAAAGCATCGACCTCTACACAGTACATCTCTGTACCATTGAAGTTCTCAAAGCCGTTAAAACATCTTTATCATCCTCAGATAAAGATAGTAGAGTCATTTCGCCATCATGAGAAGATCGGGATGGGTGATCTTAAGGGAAATCGTTTTTTTATTAGACTTAAGGATGTGACGTCGGAGGGTGCACTTGCGATGGAAGGTGTGCTCGATGAGATCATGCGTTACGGGATGCCTAACTATTTCGGCTATCAGCGTTTTGGCAGAGAGAGTGGGAACCTTGAGGTGACGAAAGAGATAGCACATGGGGAGAGGTTGATGCGTGATAGAAAGATGCAGAAGCTTTTGGGTCATGCTTATCAGAGTTATCTTTTCAATGACTGGCTTGCCGAACGTGTGCAGTTAAGCCGGAAAATTGCTGATGATGTGACACTTGAGCATGACTTTACACCAGAACAACTGCAGCAACTTCGTGATCAGCCGGGTCTCTTTCGGGTGCTTCCTGGTGATATCATGCTGGATAAAAAGACAAAGAAGTGGGTCAATGTCACAGATCTTCAGGCGATCCGTAAAGGCTATAAAGAGCATAAGCTTATCCCAACAGGTCTTCTGGCTGGCCGCAAGGCGTGGCGCGCTAAAGCGTTGGCGGGTACTATAGAAGCCAAACATGATGATATGATGGTCGTGGCTTCTGGTGATCGTCGGGAAGCTTGGGTCTATCCAAAAGAGATCCGTTCGACATATAAAAAGAAAGAGGGCTTTTTTGAACTCTCTTTCTTTCTGCCTAAAGGTGCTTACGCCACAGTGCTTCTGGAGAACCTTGCGAACAGAGAACTGGGTTAGAGACTCTTCTCAGCTCAGGTGACATAACTATTTTCAATTCTGCCATATCACCGCTTTCGCTTCTATATTCGTGATCGACAAGGTATAATCAATTATCAATTCCTTTATAAGTGGGCTGCCTATGCTAGGTCGATTACTTTTTGTACTCATCTTGATGCTTTCGAGCGCGCTGTCAGCTCAGCTGCAGATGGATGATGCACAGGCGTATGATCTGCGTGGTCATATAGCCTATTATGAGGATACAGAGGGGCTCTTGTCATTTGATGAGGTCCGCACAAAAGCATTCGTCGATCTCGATGAGGCAGTACCGAGTTTCGGGTTCACGTCATCGGCGTACTGGTTCAAGATGATGATCGTTCCTTCAAATAGTAGTAGGGAGAGAAACTGGTGGCTTACTATCAGTTATCCACTGCTCGATCACATTCAGTTCTTCAGTGCTGATCAGGAGGGAAACTGGCGTTCCTCTCAACATAGCGGTGAACTTGAAGCGTTTGAATACCGTGAACTTCCTGACCGTCATTTTCATTTTGAAGTCGAGTTCACCGAGGGTCCTGTGACACTCTATGTCAGGGTCATCACTGATGGTTCCATGCAAGTCCCGATGGAACTGCACACTTCAGAGAAGATCATAGACACCATTCAGATCCCTCTACTTCTGACTGGTATCTATTATGGTGTCTTTCTCATCATCTTCTTATATAATCTCATACTCTACTTCTATACACGAGAGAAGAACTATATCTACTATCTGCTATTTATCAGTAGTTTTATAGGCTGGCAACTGACTCTTGATGGATTAGGTGTTCAGTATTTCTGGTCTGACTGGCCGTGGGTAATCGAGAAGATGACCTCGCTCTGGATGTCTATGGCTACGTTCTTCGCTATTCTTTTCAGTCGAAGTTTTTTAAGGACAAAAGAGCATTCGTTTATACTCGATAGCGTGCTACTGGTACTTCTACTGTTAACGGGAGTCTTGATGATGGGCTCATTTGTACTCTCTTATGATGTCATCGTCACTGCCAATGCTATGATGGGCGGTGTTGTAGCAGTCTTTTTACTTATGACTGGTGTGGTCATGTTCAGAATGCATTACCGTCCTGCACGTTTTTATATCGCAGGCTGGACAGCTTTTTTACTTGGGACCATCGTCTTCGCACTAAATAAGTTTAATGTCTTTGGTGGATTTTATCTGTTCAACCATGCGCAGCAGATCGGCTCAGCCATAGAGATGGTCCTACTCTCCTGGGCCTTGGCAGATAGAGTGAAGCTTTTGCAGGATGAGTATGTAGACAAGCTTAGTGACCTGAACTTGCTATTGCAGTCAAAAGTCCGCGAAGGCTTGGAGTCTGCACGTGCAAAAGACAAGATCATGTTAAAGCAGTCAAAACTTGCTGCATTGGGTGAGATGATCGAGCAGATAGCGCATCAGTGGCGACAGCCGCTTAATACTTTGGCACTTATCTCACAGGACCTTTACATCAAAGTACAGTTGGGTCAGTTCAAAGAGGAGGACTTTGAGAAAGCGCATGATCAGTTCAACAACAACCTACAGTATATGTCCAAGACTATTGATGATTTTAGAAACCTCCATCTTAGTGATAAAGAGGATGAGGATTTCTGTCTTGAGGAGTTGGTCAACTCTGTCGTCTCATTGAACGAAGCATCACTAAAGTTCTCAAACATCAAGTGCTCGATCTTTACCAGCGGTGAGCACTATATAAAGACTGCCAAGAACGAGCTGATACAGATCTTGATGAACCTGATCAAGAATGCACGTGATGCGATCACCGACCATCAAATACAAGAAGGTCGTATTGTAGTCGGTGTGGAAGAGGACGAGGATAAGATGATCCTTTTTATTGAGGATAATGGTGGGGGAATACCAGCAGAGATCGCAGAGAAGATCTTTGATCCCTACTATACTACCAAGAGCGAAGAGAATGGGAGCGGCATAGGGCTCTATATGTCAAAGAGCATCATCGAAGATAGTATGCATGGTACATTAAGTGTAGTAAACGGCTCGATGGGTGCACGTTTCGTGATCACATTGCCTAAAGGATGACTCGCCATATGAACAAGTACTTCTCTTATACTTTCATCATTCCATAGAAGAGACCTGCTTTTCACCAAACATCGATCTTTTCAAATAAATGATATTGAGACAAGCACTTAAGTACTAGTTCTTAAATGCCCTGTGAGAAAAACGGTGAGTCTACTTTTTCCATGGCTTGACGACCCTGTTCAGAGACGGTCTCGAACTGATGGAGTAGATTGGCCGCCTCTTTGAGGTCTTTGGCGATCTTTTGGTCTACTTTATTCAGGTCATAGTCATAAGCTTTTCCTAATGTCTGTTCATCCATCTTGAAAAGGGCATCAAGGCCGTTGTGCAGGTCAGTGATACGTTCCATAAGCTGTAGACTTCTATTACGAAGAGGTAGGAATGAAGGTGAGCTCTGTACATACTCTTTCATATCATCAGGTGCGATCGATGCCATCTCGTTAAAGAGCTTGTCATACTGCTCGACTTTCCCGGCAAAGTCCTGTGTGACGATGAAGTTGTGGATCTTAGCTTTAAATCTTGGGAAATCTTCTGAGAACTCTCTGTTCATATGCATATCCTTTTGAAGTCGCCATTATAGGCAAAAAAGTTTTAGGCTGAGATGTGTACTATCTGGAAGTAATTACTTGAGTGATACACTCTGAGTAATCGGGGGATCATGTCGAATATGCTACACTTCTCTCAATATTACACAGGGGTATAGCTATGATGCAATATTTTCACCGTCAGGTGCAGCTATGGGGAGAAGAGACGCAGCGCTCTTTACAAGATAAGAAGATCGCGATCATTGGAAGCGGCGGTCTTGGTTCTTCGCTCTCCTATGCTTTGGGTGCTTCAGGGATAGGTGAGATACATATCATCGACTTTGATGAGGTGAGTGTCCATAATATTCATAGGCAGATCGCTTTTAAAGTGGGTGATGAGGGTAAGAACAAAGCGAGTATTGCAGCTCAGACGATGCGGGAGCGATGCCCTTATGTTCAAGTGACCGCGCATGAGTGTGATTTTGAGACTTTCTCTATGAAAGGTATTGAGGTGGACCTGATCATTGATGCGACGGATAATCTGCCAACTCGTGGTAAGATCGATGAGTATGCAAGGTCAGTAGAGACGCCATGGGTCTATGGTTCTGTTGAAGCGTTTAATGGACAGGTCTGCTTTTTTGATAATGCATCGTTTAATGATGTCTT
The DNA here is from genome assembly GCA_016744575.1 of Sulfurimonadaceae bacterium. Lineage (GTDB taxonomy): Bacteria > Campylobacterota > Campylobacteria > Campylobacterales > Sulfurimonadaceae > BB26. The sequence goes on from JADGEC010000129.1 coordinate 7,129, forward strand.
TAAGATCACACAAAAGACACCCGCAGGTATTGCTGCGCCTATTGTCATGCATATCGCTTCACTACAGGCAAATCTGGCTTTACGGTACCTGGCAGGACTGAGTGTGAAAAAAGATCATCTTTACTATCTCTTTTTCAATGAAGAGGGGGAATTGGTCACGCAGAAGTTTGGATTACCGACTGCGTGAAGGAGTGATACTCTCTTCTCAGAGACTGCTTATGTACTCAGAGAGCGCTTCGATCTTCTCATCACTCAGGCTTTTGACCTGACCTTGCATCAATGCTTTCATCGCACCACCATAACTTCCATCTTTATAACCATGCATCGCACCACTTAGTTTGGAGACATCCCATCCGGCGATGATCTGTGATTTTCCAAGTGCTACTTTTTCTGCTTTTTGGCCATGGCATGATGTACACTTTTGGAAGAGTGTGGCACCATCGATAGCTGCAGTCGTTACTGCCTGGACCTCTTCAGCCTTGTGGGTTATAGCTTCTTTTGTAGTAGTCACTTCTTCTACAGTCTTCTCATGCTTGACAAGGGTTGGAGCCACGGTCTTTTTTATACTGGTCGGCTTATCTACTTCAGTCACGGTCTCTTGCTGGAGTGGAGAGCTCTCTGCTTCAGTACTGCTTTTTTGTGGAGCATCACCGCAGCCCAGTAACAGTAGTGCTGTTAGGAGTGAAAGTGTATATCTCATCTATATTCCTTCGTGTTGATTGGATGTATTGTAGCACTTGGCATCTTGAGAAAAGGGTAAGATGAGAAAAAAGTCGATTGGAAAGTGTAGAAAGTGATCATCGGGAGCCAGGCCCCGAGTTCTTGAGACAGTGTCCCTATTTACAATGTTTCTGTTGTCTGGTTTTGAAGTATTGAAGTGTCTTGATAGAGCTTGCTTTCCCATCATTGGCTTCGGCATAAGCATGGACTTTATCTGTGAATATCGCACAAAGTTCTTCATTGTTGATATCAGTATTACCGATAGCGACCTCTTTTGCCTGTAGGTTTGAGAAGATGGTCAGTGTCAAAAATAGTGTGATCAGGTATTTCATAGTGTTCCTTATTTATTTTGGTAAGAGTTATTGTATCAAAAAAGTATATAATAATTATAACAAAATCGTAATTCATGCTTTCTGGTGGTAGAAGAGAAGGGGTTTTAGATGGTATGGTTTGGAATAAGGCTACTCCAGTGAGCAGCCTTTAAGTGGCGAGGATCAGTTCTCGCAGTGCTCTTTTTGACGTGTCTCAAAATAGTGAAGAGTCCGACCTTTAAACTCATCGTGATCCGTGTACTTTGTGTAATCTTCGACCTTTCCGGTAAAGATCTCACAGAGTTCGCTGTTATTGATATTGGTGTCTTCTAAAGCGACTTCCTTAGCTTGAAGACCTGTAATAGTTGCTAGTATAAGTAATAGTGTAATAAAATATTTCATTTGTTTTTCCTTTATATTTTTAAATCTGGAAGTATTCTATCATATATACTTATTACAATTATAATAGAAATGTATTATATATATTTGGTTAATCTATGATTAAGATAATATATATTGATGTACTGGCATGAGGGTGACTCTAATGAGCACCTATATCAGTAGGGGGGGGGTGCCTTTGACTTGCTCTTCTTGATGACTGCTGTTGACTTTGCATTGGTGTATGACTAATTCAGAGTTAAATAGATAATCTCAC
>JADGEC010000015.1 GCA_016744575.1 Sulfurimonadaceae bacterium
AAGGTGCTGCTGCCAATCAGCTTGCCTATCCAATGGAGTCCATTATCGACTCAAGTGGTAACATCTATGTGGCAGATAGTGAAAATCATAGAGTCCAGAAGTGGGCACTCGGTGCCACTGTAGGTATCACTGTCGTGGGTGGCAATGGAGAAGGAGATGCTACCGATCAGCTTAACTACCCTTGGGGTGTGGTTATCGATGCTAGTGGCAAGCTCTATGTGTCAGATTATAGCCATAGAATAAAGATATATGAATTATCCACGATATTGAGCGGGACTCCGACAAGTTCGGATGTGGGAGTCCACAGTGTCTCACTGATGCTTAGTGACGGTACGGATGAAGTCGAGCATACTTTTCAGGTAACTGTTGCAGCAGATATCACTGATAACGATAACGATGGCGATGGCACAGATGATGGAGATGACCCATGGCCAGATGACTCACGTTTCTCAGCTGATAGTGATGGTGATGGTATCCCGGACCGATGGGAGATGTTCCAGTTCCAGAGTCTGAGTGCTGCTACGGCGACTTCAGATGCTGATGGGGACGGCTACAGTGACCTTGAGGAGTTCAACGCTTTCGATAGCGCCTATGACCCGACTGCAGCAGAGCCGACACGGAACGAGGCGATTCGCCGGACCCCTCCTATGCTGGAGACTTTGAGTATGGATGAGCAGATGAGTGCAGGAGAGACTTATACCCTTGGCTGGAAGGCCATGGGTTATGACGCTGGTTACCATACGACAGTCGTTCTCTTTGACTGTACGGATAAAGCCGAAGGGCAGTGTGGTAATAGCTATAGTGAGAACTTCTACTCGCAGCGGGTGGAGATACCTACTTCTGTGACAGACTCTAGCTGGACTTATGAAGGGGAGATCGCGAAGTATTTTGACTACAGCACGAGCTTCACCGTTCCAGCCTCAAGAGCCGATGGCAGTGCCTGGTCAGCTACGGGGACGAAGATCGTGGTACGTTTCTACCAGAAGACGAACGCAGACAGTGATGCAGGGAAAAGTTCCATATCGCTGTTGATAGGTGGTAACGTGACCCCGGTCTATTATGACTCTACGGGAAGACGTATAAACAAGACTATCTGCCCTAGTGGTGGGTGTCAATAATATCGATCAGCAGATGATCGTCAAAACTAAAAAAAGGAGTGTTTAGATGGAGTCATATCCAAATAGATACAAGACAGTGCTGTTCGCATTGTTGCTAAGCGTTACGACACTACTCGCTGTAGACAGTGATAATGATGGTGTCGATGATGGTGTTGATATCCGACCCAACGATATAAGGTTTGCTGTAGACAGTGATAGTGATGGCCTACCAGATGAGTGGGAGATGCTGCAATACGGAGACCTCACGACTGCTACTGCTGCAAGTGATAGTGACGGTGATGGTTATAGTGATGTGGATGAGTTTGACACCTTTATGAACAAGGTCGACCCATTAGCTGCTGAGCCTACGCGCATAGAGGCTATTAGACGTATCCCACCTATGCTTGATAGCCTGAATATGAGTGAGCAGATGGAAGCAGGCCAGAGCTATACCATTGACTGGAAAGCACTGGGATATGATGAGGGTTATCATACGACTATCGCACTGTTCGACTGTACCGGGCTTGCCGCCGGTCAATGCGGGAACAGCTATAGCCAGAACTTCTTTGCTGCGGTGGTGGACACACCGACATTGGTAGAGAACGCACCATGGACCTATAGTGGGGAGAGTGCGAAGTATTTTCATTACAGTACCAATTTCACCGTCCCAGCCACCAGAGCAGACAGCAGTAGTTGGCCAGTTGCCGGGACAGAGATCGTCGTACGTTTCTATCAGAAGACCAATGCAGACAGTGATGCGGGTAAGGGCTCTATCTCACTACTCATAGGCGGTAATGTCACTCCGGTCTATTATGACTCGACTGGAAGACGTATCAACAAGACCATCTGCCCAGGCGGCGGATGTACACCATAAGGGGGAGATGATGAGAAAGATGATGATGAGTATCAGCCTGAGCCTGCTAAGCGTGCTGTTCTTGCAGGGATGCGGCGGTGGTTCAAGCTCAGATCCAGACACGACGGTAGGAGCTGGTACAACAGCAGTCTCTACTGAGGGGATGGCAAGTGATGCGGGAGCAGAGACATCAGTAGTCAGTCAAATGACCCTGGATGTGACGCCAAGTGAAGAGGGTGTCCTGCTTCGATGGGATCCGGGTAGTGATGCAGACTATTATGAAGTGACAAAGCGTGATGATAGTAATGTCACTGAAGTACTGATCTCAGACAGTGATGAGCGTACTGTTACTGACTATGATGTCGAAGAGGGTGTCTTATATCGATATACGCTAAATACTTATGGCAGTGATGGAGAGATCAGTGACACTCTGGAGAGCGGAGCACGTATCCAGCACTATGCACAGCTCAAAAGTGATGAGATAGAAGAGTAGGCATAATACATTGTATGACATGAAGATCGTATAATGCCAAGAGAAGAAAAAAGGAACATAAATGATAAAGAAAGAAGTGACGACAAAGAAGATAGAGAAGAGCGAAGCGCAGAGAGAAGTCGATGTGAAGAAGCGTAGTTTCATGAAAAAGTTTGGAAAGTATGCGGCAGTGGGAGCGGGAGCGACAGTCTTGATGAAGCCAGGTGCTGCCCTGGCAGGTTCAGATGGTGGTGCACCATAGATAGAGGAAAGATAGGGATGACAGACTGCTTCAGAGCAGTGAAGTCATCGTATCTGTAGAGAAAGAGAGTCCAACCATGACTTTCATAGACAGGTCTTCGTCTTTTAGGCTGAGACCTGTATATGAACAGCTTAAAAGTGACGAGATAGATAAATGAGCGTCTTTAAATATAACGTCTTATGTTACATTAGATGGATATAATCGCATATCTAGATCCATTGATCAAAAGGTACGAACACGGACGTCATTCTGCAATAAAAGCCGATCTGTCTGATGAGGGGCAGTACGGAAAACCATGGGTCTCTTAAGAGAGATTACCTGGCTGCTTCGGAACGATCTATCTTACGAAATAATTACATTTGACATCAGACGAGGAATAGAGATGATAACAAAAAAGATATTGACTACGATGATCCTGAGCACGACAGGGGTCTTCTTGGCACTCATCATGAGTGGATGTGGTGATGAGACCACGACGACAAACTACTATGGTGACCCGCAAGAAGAGAGTCAACAGGGAGCTACTCCGACTGCCGTCATGACAGGACAGTTCCTTGATGATGTCGTAGAGGGACTGGGTTATACCTGTTCATCTGGTAGAGCCGGAACGACGGATGCGGATGGTCTCTATACTTGTGATGCCGGAGATGAAGTGAGCTTTTCTGTCGGTGAGCATAGCATCGGAACGGTCCCCGCACAGACACACTTCATCACTCCTTACTCCTTTTATCCAAATGATGAGGATGCAGCCCTTCGGCTTGCACGAGTACTACAGAGTCTTGATGTGGATGGTGACCCGGAGAACGGTATTGTCATCGAGGCAGAGATAGCCACTTTATTGCCCTCTGACTTAGACCTTATGGACCCCTCATCAGAAGCTGCGATCGAGGCTGCATTGGGTATCACTCTGGTCAGTCGGGAGCAAGCCTATGCACACTTGCATGAGAGTATCGCTGAAGCCAGTGGTGATAGCGAGCAGAACCTCTACATCCCTGAAGCCGATGCTGGAGCAGATCAGAACACCCATACCGAGTCGACAGTGACGCTCGATGCAAGTCTCAGTACCGATGTGGATGGTAGTCCACTTACTTACCGATGGGAACTAATAGAGCGTCCAGAGGGTAGTGAAGCAGTATTGTCTGATGATACGGCGGTACGACCGACGTTCGATCCAGATGTCGATGGCTCTTATAGGGTAGAGCTTATCGTCGATGATGGTGTCTATGTCAGTCTGCGTATCACAGTCATCATCATCGCGACGACTGCCAATGCTGCTCCGGTAGCAGATGTCGGAGACGACCAGAATGTCCAGACTAGCTCGCTTGTCTATCTTGATGCTTCCAGAAGCAGTGATGAGGATGGTGATGAGTTGACCTATGCGTGGCGATTTGTCTCCAAACCAGAAGGTAGCCTTGCAACACTCTCTGATGTGACCGCTATCGATCCGACCTTCGTCACGGATGTGGAGGGTGACTATGTCATCGCCCTTATCGTAGACGATGGTGAGAGTGAGAGCTCGGCAGATGTGATCGTCGTTACCGCATCCACACTGATCACGTCACCTGTCGCTGAGGCTGGTGAGGCTCAGGATGTAGGTATAGGTGAGATAGTCATACTTGATGGACGTTTTAGCGCAGATAGTGATGCTGATCTGATAAGTTATGAATGGAGTCTGATAGCCAGACCTGTAGGAAGTCTTGCGACACTGTCTGCGCCTACACGGGTGAACCCGACGTTCACAACGGATGTGGAGGGGACTTATGTAGCTCAGCTGATCGTCAGTGACGGTGTCTCTATCAGCCGTGCTGATACGGTCGTGGTCACTGCACTTAGAGATGAGATCGTCCCATCACCATACCCGACGCCGGATCCTGACCCGCTACCGGTCACGACACCGATCGTCGAGCCAGTACCTGAAGACCCAGCCGTTGACCCGTACCCAATGCCTACACCGCTCCCTGATCCATATCCTACACCAGACCCTGATCCGAGCATCGATCCGATCTCTGGTCCGGATGATGGTGCAACAGGTGAGGACGACCTCCCTATGGTTGACCCTGTAACGGACACAGACCCTGTAGTCGACCCGACACCGACTCCTGTTACTGAACCAGTCATCACACCAGTTCCAGATCCTATTACTGTACCGGTGATCATGCCAGTCCCTGATCTTGTCAATGATAATGGAAATGGACATTCAGATTCAGCACCATGACGCGTAAGGGTGTGCTCAAGTGGTATCTATGCTATGATCTTTTAAGATACGAAATTGCTAAGACCATCTAAAAAAAAGGAACAGATGTGATAAAGAGAGAAGAGACGACAAAGAAGATGGACAAGACAGAAGAAGCGTAGCTTTATGAAGAAGTTCGGCAAGTATGCCGCCATGGGTACAGGTGCTGTCCTAGCTGATTCTTCATGGGATCCTAATGCCTAAGATACGTCAAGAAGTGATGTGTCTTTGCTGACGAGCAGAGCGCGTCATACTATCTATGAGACTTCGGTAAGGATTTTCATAGACAGGTCTTCATCTCTTAGACGGAGACCTGTCTATGAACCTCGAGAGTATATTATCAGGAGATAGATGTATAGTGATGAGATGATGAGAATACCGCTGCACTATAAAGAATATGACGCCTACTTAATGGATGAAAGTCTTCTTATCTACTCCAATAAGACAACTCAAGTCTATGGATATGAGAAGGATGATGCCGCTCTTTTTCTAGAGATCGATGAGTATCTCAGTGAGTATACCCCAGCGCAGGTACTAGAAAAGTTTGTTGACCTTAGCGTTCTAGCAGTAAAGCAGATGATCGATCTGGCAAGTGGTAATGAGATAGGCGAAGAGATAGTATCTGAGACACGAAGAGATGAGAGACAGTATTTGACAGAGCAGGTGGTCAGGACTTACTATCGGTTAAACGATAATCTCTTTGCTATTTACTATCCGAGTGTCGATCTGTATGATCATATCCATCCACTTTTTGAACATATACATGTTGAAGAGATGAGTGGCTGTAGAGAGGTGTTAGTCGATCTTCTACCGTCTGGCGATATGTGGAAGATACATCTAGATGGTATTGTGGCCGATAAACTGGTCCATCGTGCCCAGTTGGCGACTTTTGTTCAGGCAAAGATGATGTCAGCTACCTATGAGTCGACTCCTTACCTGATAGCCTTGCATGCGGGTGCTGTGGAACGAGATGGTAAGGTCATTGTCATGCCTGCCGCCTCGGGCTCAGGTAAATCGACTTTGACAGCCACTCTGATGCACCATGGTTTTACGCTTTTCAGTGATGAGACTGTGGTACTGGATGATGATGGCCATGTCGAACCACTTCCTTTTGGGATGAACATCAAAGAGGGTAGCTGGGATATACTTGCTCCGATGTACCCAGAGCTTGATGATCTAGATACGCATAGTCGCTTTGATGGACAGGGTATCCGTTTTCTTTTACCTAAGAAGATGCATCAAGGGACCAGGAAGGCCACGCATATGATATTTCCAAAGTATGTTCAAGATGCTGAGACAGCATTAATAGCTATTGGTGCTAATGAGGCCTTAGCAAAAATACAAGAAGCCACCTATCAGGTCCAAGAGCGTCTTGACGCCGATAAGTTTAGACTTATACTAGAGAAGCTAATAGCCCTACCAAAGTATGCACTTGTCTATTCAGACCTGGATGAGGCGATAGGTGTGATAGATAGACTACTAGAGAGTGATAAGGAGCGTTGATGAGTCCTGTCGGTAAGCTCTCCTCAGATATGTCTTTTGTCCTTCTGGCATGTCAGAGTGAGATGGATGAGAAGCAGATAGCGGAGTTCAGAGAGCATGTCGAGCGAAGTGATGCACTTGAAGAGGTGGCGATGCTTGCCTATCGTCATGGTGTCTATTCGCTGTTCCATCGAGCTGTGCTTAGATATTCACCCGACCTGATAGATGAAGAGATGAACGAGGCATTGGATTATCTCGATGATGGTATCAAAGTCAAGAACGAGGGAATGACAGCTGAACTGCTTAGAGTCATATCACTGCTTGAAGCAGCGGATATTGATGTACTCTCGTTCAAAGGTCCGGTCTTGGCACAGATGCTCTATGGTGATATCGCTCTTCGGCAGTATGTCGATCTGGACCTGTTGATAAAAAAAGAGGATATTGAGAAGATAGAGACCTTACTGATATCAGAGGGCTATATAGCAGCTTTAGAGTTGACTCCTGTACAAAAAGAGGTCTGGAAAAAAACTCGACATGATCTTGGTTTCAAGCATCATGAGAAAGGTATTAAGCTGGAGATGCACTGGGCGTTACTCGATGATGATTACCCGGTGTCGATAGCGCTCAGTGATGTCTGGAAATATCCACAGAAGGTAAGGATCAATGAACAGAACATCAGTACTTTTTCCATAGAGGAGCTTTTTTCTTATCTCTGTGTTCATGGTTCCAAACATCTATGGGAGCGACTTGCATGGATAAAGGATATAGACGTCTTTATCCGAACAAAAGAGATAGAATGGGAGAGTCTGATCAAGAAAGCAGAGAGTTCAAGACTCGAAACGATGATAGAGCTCGGACTTTCACTCTCTTTACTACTATTTAAGACACCTTTACCTAGAGAGATCGAGAAACGGCTAGAAAAAAATACTCATTTTTACAGTCTCAAAGAGTATGTCATAGCAAGTTGGGAGTCACCTCAAAGTACTTTTAAGCAACATGCAGCGGTACTTAAGCTATTCCCATCCACACACAAAAAGATATTTTACTTAAATAATATTTTGATCAAGCCATCTTATAAGGAGTTCACCTACATCGATCTTTCAAAAGGTCTCTATGGGTTCTACTATCTTATACGCCCCTATTTACTTGTGAGGAAGTACCTCTTGTATGCTCTGGGAAAGATGAGGTCTGTAAAATAAAACAGATGCATATTGATACGTTCTCAATAAAGATATGAAGATCAAAACGCAGCCCCGATAGAGAATTGATAGACAGTAAGGTCTGCTGTATTACTGCTGTCTATATCTAGATAGTCCTTTCCAATAGAGCCTTTGATAAAGATCTGATCATTAAGGTCATAACGAAGACCTATGGATGCGCCATAGTTCAGACTCACCGTGGTGTAGGTGAGATCCACTGGTCCGCATAGGTAGCCATACCAGGGGTACCAGTAGCAGCCGGTGATCTCTTCGCCCGTAGAGATCCCTGAATCAATATAGGTCGAACCGATACTTGCTGAGACGAAGGGGGTGAAGTCGCCTTCTAAAAAGTTATAGGTGGCAGCAAACTTTATACTGCTTGTGTACATATTGGAGGTGAACTTCTCAGATGTCCCATCATCGTGGACTCTGGTGCCTTCATAGTTTCCACTGCTGCTGTTCATCAGTATTGCGAGCTCGACGTTGGGATTGACATTGTAGCCGATACCCAGACCCAAAGCCGAGCGACTACTGATATCTGCTTGTGATCCGTTACCAAAGGAGAATGTCGTCTGATCTGTGAACTGTGGTGTCAGAAATATTTCCCAGGTGCCATTTCGCAACTCATTAGCCTCGATCATCACACTAGAGAGTGTGATGATCGTGGCTGCGAGGGTAAGTCGAGTCGAGAGTCTTTTAGATGTCTTATTCGTGACTGCCTGCATCATCCTGATCTCCTTGATATATGTTTATGTATCTTATCGTTAAAAGCTAAAGCCAAATACTACCATGGGGTAGGAACGCTCACAGCCTGTCGAGCATTTGTCATAAGTCTCATGAGTCCACTCCAGACCTATCGAAGCCTGCGGGGTATAGAACAGCACACCTCCTCGAAAACCGTAAGAGGAGCCGATATCTTCTGAACTGGCATAGTTTTGAGCATAAAATGCACCGAGATAGGGCCGTATACGATTACTTACGGGAAGGTAGTAGTTGGCATCTATCGAGAGTTTGTCTATGCCCGGTTCACCCTCAAACCATCGTTCATAAGCAAGCCCTATCTTTAATCCATCTAGGAGAAAGTATCCGACATTGACTCCTGCGATGCTGTACTTCTCATCGTCGACCGTTACGAGACCAGCTTTGAGCGATAGGACTCCGGTCCCACTTTCCAACATGGCTCCTTGTAAATAGCCGACAAGAGAGAAGATGAGTATGATGTTCTTCATTGTAAAAGGACCTTTATGTCTTACTTGTAAAGATTGTACACTTTTGACTGTGCATAGAATACTATAGCTGAGCTTAACGACTAAAAAAGTCATTATATTCGATACTATTTCACTTATGATACGTTTTTCTTTTTTTATAGAGTCGATCTTTTTAACACTGCTTATGATCACACCTGCCACTGCTGAAGACAACAGCACATCAAATATTTTTGATGTGACTGAGCTCGCGGAGACTATTTCTGGTGAAAAGACTCTAGAGGTCATCAAGATGGATGACACCTCGGGACTTAGTGATGATGAGGTACGAGATATCGCTGGAGAGGCGGATAAGGCTGAGTCTAAAGCGATCATTAAAAAACGTGCCGATGAAGAGAAGTCTCGACTACCGTCAATGATAGAAGAGGAGAAAGAGGCAGCCTGGGAAGAGCTCTCACCGACTCCCCGAAAGTACGACTGGATAGAACTTATCTCTGGTGAGTGGCTTAAAGGCGACTTTAAAGCCATGTACGAGAAAGAACTTGAGTTTGATAGTGATAAACTGGACCTTCAGGTCTTTGACTTTGATGATATAAAGCAGATCCGGACACATCGTGTCGTCACTGTCAGTCTTATGGTAGAAGATGATAGTTATGATGGTCTATTGGGCCTACGTCATACTACTATTGCGATGATGGGTATTTTACGTCTGAACGGGAAAAAGGTATCGATCATCCGTGGTGATGGACGAGTGGAACTTGAGCGAAAGCATCTTATATCCATTGCCTATGGTGGTGAGAACGAGTATGAGTACTGGTCGGGTAAGTTTAATGTGGGTCTGGATATTCGACGGGGTAACAGTGAGAAACTCGATTATACTGCCATCGCTAACCTCCAGCGCCGTTCATCAAAGACACGGCTACAACTGGACTATCTGGGCAATATCTTCACTACATCAAACCAAGAGACGGCTAACAATCACCGGATCAATGAGAGTTTTAATGTCTTTGTCACAAAAAAGTTCTATTATACCCCGCTCTTTGCAGAGTACCTCAGAGATAAATACCAAAATATCCGCGATCAATATACGGTCGGTGTAGGTATTGGGTACACCATAGTCGATACTAAAAAGGTCGATTGGGATATCTCAGGTGGTCCGGCAATGATCTATGTGAAATACGATACGGTCGAGGAGGGCAGAGATGACTCGAGTAGAACGGCCGCTTTAGAGTTAAGTACGTCATATGATGTGGAAGTGACTAAAAAGATTGACTTTGTCTTCGACTATAAACTGACCCTGATAAAAGGTGACGTGGGTGATTATAAACATCACATGGTCACTTCTCTTGAGAATGAGATCACAAAATGGCTTGATGTAGATATTGCCTTCATCTGGGACTATACACAAAACCCTGAACCTAATGCCGATATGAGTGTCCCGGTTAAAAGCGATATGCAGCTTTTGGTCAGTCTAGGTGTTGATTTTTAGATCTGTTGTCGGATGAGTGATACGGCGTTATGCCGTATGGATGGAGCAGGTACTTATTTCTTAGATCTTTTCTTTGACTTTTTAGCGTTTTTCTTCTTCTTGGCTTTTTTAGCTGCCTTTTTCTTTGCCGCTTTTTTCTTAGCTGCTTTCTTCTCTGCTTTTCTTGCTGCTTTCTTAGCTGCTTTTTTCTTTAACTCTTTTGCCATGTGGTCTCCTTAAGGTATTTATTAGTGTTTATTACTAACCATTAGTAATAACTTATGGCTATTATAGCAATAATAAGAAAAACATGTCAAGAGTAATAAAAAGGTATTGGCTATAAAATATAGAGTTTTTAGATAAGATACTATTCACAATACCTGAGGGAGCTCGTGCATGACATTTATAGAGTTTAAAAAGCTGTTGCTTGATGCTGAGATCACGCTTCCAAAGTTCAGTAAGCTTATCAAAGTAAGTGAGAAGAACCTGCAGTCTTACAAGAAAAAGGGTGAGGTCCCCAATACGATCGCCGTCATCGTCACCTGTTTTGTCAGGCTTCATCAAGAGAGACATGACTATAGGGAGCTTATCAATGATCTTGGACTTGAAGCCAAGACGAAAAAAGGGGCAGGCTTCTCTAAAGCTAAAGTGAGCGAAGAGTCGCAGTGACGACATCGCTCTTCTATGCCAATGAGATCACGGCATTAAAACGTTCAGGCCGTTATCGTGAACGACATCTTTATGAGTCTGATGTCGTCGATCTTGCCTCTAATGACTATCTGGGCCTGGCAGATGATCCCGCGCAGATAGAACAGGCTTACAAAACACTTTCAAAAGCACCTTCCTATGCCGCAAAAGCTTCGATGCTTGTCAACGGTTACCATCAGATACATGCTGATTTTGAGAAAGCCCTCTGCGAAGCGAACGGATTTGAAGCCGGAGTGATATTGGGCAGCGGTTTTAATGCGAATATCGCGCTTATAGAATCACTCGTACGTAAAGGTGATGCGCTATTTATGGATGAGAAGTACCATGCCAGCGGCATCCTGGCTACGAAGCTGACGGATGGGAAGGTCACTTTTTTCTCACATAATGATCCTCATGACCTCCTAGACAAACTTGAACGTTCAAAGGCAAAGCGCAACATCATAGCGGTGGAGGGGATCTACTCTATGGATGGCGATATACTCTCTCGTGAGATCATAGAGATAGCAGATCGTTATGATGCACTGCTTATTGTCGATGAGGCCCACAGCAGCGGAGTTGTCGGTAAGAAGCTGATGGGTGTTTTCGATCTTTATGACATCACGATCGCTGCGAACCATATCAAGATGGGTACACTGGGTAAGGCTTATGGTAGCTTTGGCGCCTATATACTGGCTTCGGAACATATTATCGACTATCTCATCAATCGGGCTAAACCGATCATCTATGCTACCGCACCGTCACTTTTTGATACGCTGCTTGGTCATCAGGCTCTGATATATATACAGCAAAACAGAGAGTCGTTGAGAGAGGCGATCGAAGAACGGCAGGCAGTCGTGAGAGAGACGTTTGGTCTGGATATCCCAGGTCTGATAGTCCCTGTCGTCATAGATGATAATGTCAAAGTCATAGAGATACGCGATCAGTTGTTAAAAGAGGGGATACTTGTCGGTGCGATCAGACAGCCGACCGTACCAAAAGCCATCATGCGTCTTATTGCCAGAGTAAATGTCGATATAGGACTATTGAGAGAGGCTTGTGTCGCCATTGACGTAAGCAGAATGGCACAAGGGCAGCTCTGATGATCGTCTATGTCATCAGAGGTCAAAGAAGATGTAAGCTATTGTAGGCAATTCAAAAGGCTGAGATGTACGACTTGTTCATCTTAGGTCTTGATGCAAAGTAGCTGCTCTTTAGTGTTTTTAAGCTAGAATAAAAGACTTTTTTGGGCAGAAGATGATGCAGGTAAAACAATTACAGATAAGATTAGGATCAAAAGAACTCGTGGATATCACGTTTTCTATCAGAACGTCGTTGGCGCTGGTCGGACAGAGCGGTAGCGGTAAGAGCCTTACGCTTAAGGCGCTGATGGGGATGTTACCTTCATCTATGCAGGTGGAGTCTGATATTCATGCTGGTTTTGAGATGATACGAGGTGATACTGTAGCTTTTGTACCGCAAAATCCCTTTACTGCACTCTCCCCACTTACCAAGATCAAAGATCAGTTCTTCGTCCCATCGGAGCGGATCGATGAACTTTTTGAGCTTGTAGGACTCGACAAAGCTCTCTTAAAGCGTTTTCCCCCGGAGCTTTCCGGAGGACAGCTTCAGCGTGTCGTCATCGCGATAGCTCTTAGTTCTGATCCGAGTCTGTTACTACTGGATGAGCCGACGACTGCATTAGACCCACATACGAGAGAGGTCATCATCGCTCTTCTACGTCGTCTGCAATTAGAACTTGGTTTTAAGATGCTCTTTGTCACCCATGATATGCACAGCGCCAAGATGCTGTGCGAGGACATCTGTGTCGTCAAGGATGGGCGTGTGGTTGAAAGTGGCAATATGGACGAGGTCTTAAGTCATCCTAAAGAGAGCTATACTGAGACACTGATCGAGGCAAATTTTTCCAATAGAGGATTTCGTCTATGAAAAGACTCTTTTTCGTTTTAATGATACTCCTACTGCTTACGCCAGTGATCGTCTTTTTCTACTATACGGAAAAATATGGCTACAAGACGGCACTGCTCATCGACTATCAGCCGAGACTGACAACTCGTATCTATGACCGTAATGGTGACAAGATAGCAAATATCTTTAAAGGTCAACACCGCTACTATGCCCGCTTTGATGAGATACCGCCACGGGCAGTAGAAGCACTGCTGGCGATAGAGGACACTGTCTTCTTTGAACACCCAGGTGTGAATATTGACGCTATCTTCCGTGCTATCATCAAAGATGTCAAAGCCGGAAAACTGGTCGAGGGCGCGAGTACTATCACGCAGCAGCTGGTAAAGAACACCTTACTGACACGGGAGAAGAAGTTTTCGAGAAAGATCAAAGAGCTGATATTCTCGATCAAGGTCGAACAGGAGTTAAGTAAAGAACAGATCCTGGAGCGTTACCTTAACGAGGTCTATCTGGGACATGGTTATTATGGGATAAAGACAGCGGCAGATGGTTATTTCCATAAAAGTCTTGCTGATCTCACACTTAAAGAGATGGCAGTGCTTGTCGGCTTGCCAAAAGCACCAAGTTTTTATGCACCGACTAAGAACTACGAACTCTCTATGGGTAGAGCAAACCGTGTTGTGACTCGGATGCATGACCTGGGCTGGATAGATGAGCCTACCTATCTCGCGGCACTTGAGGAAGAGCCTAAGGTGTTTAACGATACGTTGACACAGAACAAGGCACCTTACATCGTCGATGAGGTGTTCAGACGTGCGAAAAAAGAGTTTGATGACATAAAGAGTGGTGGTTATGAGATCTATACCACCATTGACCTTTCTCTACAGGACGCTGGACGAAAAGGGCTCTCACACGCTTACAACCTGGCACTTGAGCGCGCAGCAAAAGGTAAGGACTCCAATGAGAGTAACCTTACACAACTCAATGGTGCTTTGGTAAGTATCGACCCACGAAGCGGGGATATACTTGCCCTTGTGGGCGGTGTGGACTATAAGAAGAGCTCTTATAACCGTGCGACTCAGGGGCTTCGTCAGCCGGGTTCAGCCTTTAAACCTTTTCTCTATCAGGTGGCACTCGATATGGGGTATTCAGGAGCGACTGAGCTAGTCGACATCGCACGTACTTACGAGTATGAGAAAGATGGCGAAGAGATGAAGTGGCAGCCGAAGAACTATGAGAAGAACTATAAAGGGCTTATCTCCTTGCGTGAGGCTCTTGTCCATTCTCGCAACTTGGCCACGATCAACCTCGTAAGTGATATTGGACTCTACAGCATGCTTCGTGAGCTTAAACAGTACGGCATTGGCGATCTTCCACATGACCTTTCCCTCTCACTCGGTTCTATCTCACTCTCACCGCTGGCTCTTTCCAAGTACTACTCTTCTTTTGCTAACAAAGGAATGCAGGTCGAACCTATTTTGATCCGTCGCATAGATGACTCTTATGGTGAACGGACCATCTATGAGAGTAAAAAACAGCTCATCACATCCCCTCAGCAGACCTTTTTGATGACGACGATCTTACGTGATGTCGTCAATCGTGGAACGGGACGGCGTGCAAGGGTGAAGGGGATCGAACTGGCCGGTAAGACAGGGACGACAAACAAGTCTGTCGATGCTTGGTTTGCCGGTTACTCTCCTACCGTAGAGACCATCGTCTGGTTTGGAAATGACAATAATACTCCGATGCGTAAGAAAGAGACTGGAGGACGTGTAGCCGGTCCTGCGTTTAGCCACTACTATCAGCAGCTCATCAAGCTTTACCCTCAGGTGAAGCGTAAGTTTGAAGAGCCTGAAGGTGTCATCGAGATCGTGCATGGAAAGCAAAAAGAGTATTTTACGGATATCTCGAGACCACCGAATGTCAATGTAGAAGCCGATCCTGATGAAGAGCTACTGTTCTGATGATTATTTGAGACGCCAAACGAACAAGTCCGTTTGACTACGATATCTCCCGTTAAGAGATCATGCTGGGAGCATGATCTTAGGGAGTAAAATCAAGTTAGTAGATGTAGCAAACCTGCGTACTGTTATATATATATGAGAAGGATACGATGATGAAGAAGATCGTAATTGTGATGTTGTTGATGTTCTCTCTGTTACAGGCAGAGATATTTATGAAGGGTGATAAGACTATTGGTGTCACTTTAGGTAGTGGAAGTGTGAACTATGGCTTTCGCCATGGCAATCAAAACTATACTATCTTAGGAATAAGTGGCAGCTATTTTGTCATGGACGATCTCTCAGTAGGAATAGGTTACCGACACTGGTTTGGTGGATCACCAAGCATTGATGAGTTGACAGTCCCTGTCACCTATTTTGTACCGCTGCATCCAAAGTACCGTCCTTATGGAGGCGTCTTTTATCGCAGAGTCTTTATGGGTGATGATTATGAGGATGACAGTGTCTATGGTCTTCGTGCCGGTCTGACTATCAAGTTGTCATCACAGAGTCATATAGGCTTGGGTTGGGTGCAGGAGTATTATGATGACTGCTCTGATCGCAGTGAATGCACCTCAGGTTATCCTGAAGTGCTTTTCAGTTTTAGTTTCTAATCCGTAAAACTACGGTTCAAAGCACTGAAAAGTGCTTTGATGGAGGCTAGAGCAATATCGGTATTACTGCCTATACCAAAGTGACTGGCATAGTCCTCTGTCTCTATCTCGATGTAGGCCACCGCACTCGCTGTTGAGCGTTCGCCGCAGGAGTGCTCAGAGTATGACTGCAGTTTAAAGTGATGCGGATAGTCTTTTGCCAGCGCCTTTCGGCAGGCATCGATCGGTCCGTTTCCTTCTCCCTGGGCTTTGATCTCCTCACCATTGTAGAGATAGGTCAGTTCACACCAGACACTGTTATCTTTAGCGGTCTTTGAGTTAAAGGCTATATCGACGAACTCAATATGCTTTTTTGGATGAAAGTAGGTCTCTTCAAATACTTCCAGTATCTCTTTTTGGCCTAGTTCACGACCCTCTTTATCTGTGATAGCCTGGACGATACGTCCGATCTCAGGATGCATCTTCTTAGGCAGGTGGTAACCATACTTCTCTTCGAGGATATAGGCGACGCCTCCCTTACCGGACTGAGAGTTGATACGGATGATACTTTCGTAACTACGTCCAACATCCTCTGGGTCAATAGGCAGATAAGGAACCTCCCAGAAGGAATCCTCTTTACTTCGCTGGTAAGCCATCCCTTTGTTGATCGCATCCTGGTGTGAACCTGAGAACGCGGTATATACCAACTCTCCTACGTAAGGATGACGGACATGGGTATCTATCTTGGTACAGCGTTCAACGGTCTCAAGTACGGTGTTGATATCACTGAAATCCAGAGTAGAGTCGATGCCCTGGGTAAACATGTTCAACGCCAATGTGATGATGTCGACATTTCCGGTCCGCTCACCATTAGAAAGTAAAGTACCTTCGACACGGTCTGCACCAGCGAGCAATGCCAACTCGGTCGCTGCGACGGAAGTCCCACGGTCATTATGCGTGTGGGTCGATATCAGCACATGCTCACGCTTCTCCAGGTGCCGACTCATCCACTCTATCTGGTCAGCGTAGATATTTGGTGTAGCCATCTCAACGGTAGCGGGCAGGTTGATGATAACCGGGCGCTCAGCGCTGATGCCCCAACTACGTGTCACAGCGTTACAGATCTCAGCGGAAAACTCCAGTTCGGTACCGGTAAAAGACTCCGGAGAGTACTGCAGCATGATCTCGCCATCATGGTCGGCCTCAAAACGTTTGACCAGTTCTACCCCCTCAAGGGCAAGAGCGATGATCGCTTTCTGGTCTTTTTGAAAGACGATCTTACGCTGAGCGACCGAGGTCGAGTTGTAGAGGTGGACAATGGATTTTTTGACACCTTTTAGTGATTCAAACGTCTTGGAAATAAGGTGTTCTCGAGCCTGTACCAATACCTGTATGGTCACATCATCAGGGATCATCTTCTTATCTACAAGTGCACGTAAAAAGTCAAATTCGACAGCGGATGCGGATGGGAACCCCACCTCGATGGTCTTAAATCCGAGTTTTAGCAGGAGGCTGAAGAGTTCAAGTTTTTGCTCAAGGTCCATAGGCGTGATCAGTGCCTGGTTTCCATCACGGAGGTCGACACTACACCAGATAGGTGCTTTAGTTATAGTGTTGTTAGGCCATTGTCTATTTGGCAGATCGATTGCTTGATAGGGACGATATTTCCCTCTTTTGATGTGATCCATAAAGAATCCTTTCGTATAAACTTGAATAATAACTTCCTGCAGTTATTAATGGCGCAATTATAGCTAAATGAGCTTTTCCTTTATTGCATCTACTTCATCTATCCATTTGCAGTGGAAAGATCTTAGCTGGATCTGACAACTCCCCCATAAACATTGGACATCAGCGGGTCAGTCTGCCGCCAAGTAGACGTATACCGCCAGTTATGGCTGCTAGTGTATATGCACTCATACCGAGAAAGGTCTGTGAGTCGGTATCGGCACCTCGTTCGATAAGCTCATCGACTATCTCCTTATGTCCGAACATGGCAGCGAACATAAGTGCCGTCTTACCGCCGCCGTTATCGGCATCGATCTCTGCACCATACTTCAAAAGAAGCTTGAGGATCGCAAGGTCGCCTTTAAAGGCTACGCCGCCTAGAGGCGTCTGACCTCGGTCATTACGTCTATCGACTTGAGCACCTCGTAAAAGTAGCATACTGGCAGTATCGTGATTGCCGTGGTAGGCAGCAAGCATCAACAGACTGTTTCCTTTCTCATCTAAAAGATCTGGACTAATACCGACATCTATCATATGCTCAAGAGTGTCTGTCTCACCTTTGCGGGCAAGATCGAAAGCTAACATCTGTAGTTCGATATAACGTTCTTCTTCCTCTTTTGTGATCGATAGCTGTTCCATGACTAGGTACCTAAGGCTTTCGCTACTCCGGCAGCATATGCTGGAGATATCTTCTTAAAAAGAGCCAGCTGTCTGTAAACTATCTCTTTGGGCACACCATCCATCGCCGCAGAGATATTGTGGAACAACTGCTCTTTTTGATCATCACTCATCAACTCGAACAGTGCTCTGGGTTGCGTGTAGTGATCATCACTGTCAGCAAGATGGTTGTATCGGTACCCATCACCATCAGAAGGGAAGGGTGGTTCGACGTACTGTGGGTCCTCTATCGGCCCATCAAAACTGTTTGGCTCGTAATAAGCATCACTACCTGCAGGAGAATCAAATCGCATCGGACCGTCAGCGTGGTAGGTGTTTACCTCCGATAGTGGACGATTGACGGGAAGCATCTCGTAATGTGTCCCTAAGCGGTATCTGTGCGCGTCTGCATAAGAGAGCACTCTTGCCTGCAGCATCTTGTCCGGCGACCAGCTGATGCCAGGGACGACATTGGAGGGGCTAAAGGCTGACTGCTCGATCTCAGCAAAGTAGTTCTCCGGGTTTTTGTTTAGTTCCATCACCCCGACATCGATCATAGGGTAGTCAGCATGTGGCCACACTTTTGTCAGGTCAAAAGGGTTGAATGAAGCGTCTTTCGCCTCTTTATCACTCATGATCTGGATCTGCATCTTCCAGCGTGGATAGTCATGCGCTTCGATAGAGTCATAAAGATCTCGCTGTGAGCTCTCTCTATCTTTTGCGATAAGGGCATCTGCCTCTTCATTAGTCATCGTCTCATTTCCCTGCTCTGTCTTAAAGTGAAACTTTACCCAGAAACGCTCACCCTCTTTGTTGATAAGACTGTAGGTGTGTGAACCGTACCCATTCATATGTCTCAGAGTCTTTGGGATACCTCTATCGGACATCAGTATGGTCACCTGATGAAGTGACTCGGGACTTAGAGACCAAAAATCCCACATCGCCGTCGTACTTCTTAGGTTACTTCGCGGATGTCTTTTCTGAGTATGGATGAAGTCGGGGAACTTCAAAGGGTCTTTGATGAAAAAGACCGGTGTGTTGTTTCCGACGAGATCCCAGTTTCCCTCTTGGGTATAGAACTTCATCGCAAAACCACGTACATCGCGTTCGGCATCTGCTGCACCTCGTTCACCGGCAACCGTCGAGAAACGAATAAGCATCGGTGTGGCAGCTCCTTCTTGAAGGACCTTCGCCTTGGTATATTGACTGATGTCTTGCGTGATGGTCAATGTCCCGTAAGCTCCAGAGCCTTTTGCATGTACGACACGCTCTGGTATCCTCTCCCTGTTTTGATGAGCAAGCTTCTCTATCAGCTGATAGTCCTGCATTAGCAATGGACCACGCGCTCCTGCACTCAGTGAGTTCTGATTGTCTCCTACTGGATTTCCACCAGATGTCGTCATCGTCTTTTTCATGATATTCTCCTTTTTCATTGTATAAATGTTAGGTGGGCAAAGCCCGAAGTCGCATCACGCTTATTTCCTAGTCGAGGTGTTCACGCTTGAAAAACTCTTGTGGAGCTTTACATAGAGGACAGGCCTTAGGTGCTTTTTTGCCGCGATGGACATGGCCGCACACTTCACAGACCCAGTACTCATCCTCACCGCTTTCGAAAAAGCCTTCTGCTTCAAGCATCTTCTTTAGTCCAGCATATTCACGTTCATGTTCGACTTCGACTTTGCCGATCGCTTTAAGCAGTCTGGCGACATCTTTATGCCCTTCATCCTGTGCGATCTGTGCAAAGTTCGGATACATGACCGTATGCTCGTAGTTCTCACCTTCCATCGCAAGGTCAAGGTTTTTAAGTGTCTCATAGATCTCAATACCATACACAAGTCGATTATATGCCTTGAACTCTGCTTTTGCATGATACTTCTCGTTCATCGCGGCCTCGTTGAAATGTTCGGCGATGCGGTGCCATCCCTCAGTCTCAGCCATCTCGGCAAAAAACTCATATTTGTTTCTAGCCATCGATTCACCGGCAAAGGCTTTCATAAGATTGACAGCAGTCAGATCTTCCGTGATACACTTCATCTCTTTACCGCAGCAGTGCAGCGTACCTTCTCCTACATTTTGTATCTCTACTTCATTAGCGCATTCGTTACATCTATAAGTCTCATATTGTCGCATCTATCTTCCTTGTGGATAATCTTTTTCCTAAGAGAATTATTAGATAAATATACTTAAAGGATAATTAATATCCTAAGAAATTAAATATATGATGAGTAATCTAGGGTATTGTGACTGGGAAGTGAACTATTTGATACATTTTGGGGTAGGGTCAGTGCGACTATCGATCGCTCTGAAAAGGAGAGGGTGTTAGAAGTCTACCATCTCTCTGACTCTATTATGAAAAGTTGTACATTGTCGGTAACCGACCGTTTTTGCAAATGCTTCGGCGCGTTCTCTAAAGAGGCCTACCTGTTCTGGACTATGGGCATCTGAAGCAAATGTTATGGGGATGTTCAGTTCGAAAGCCCTTCGCAGTAGTGGCTCTGAAGGGTAGGCCTCTTCGATGGGTTTTCGGTAACCTGCAACATTGACTTCAAGGACCATGTCTGCCGCTTTGATTGCTTTGAGAGCAGCTTCTGCGATCTCAGTGATCGGCTTTTTCGGCAGGAACTTAAAGACCTTGATGAGGTCGAGATGACCGACGATGTCAAAATGGCCACTTTTAGCCATCGCTTCTATAAGGTCGAAATAACGCTGCCAGATGACATCGATGTCTTCATGCTCATAACGTCCGATAAACTCGGGATTATCAAAGCCCCAATCATCGATGAAATGTACGGAGCCTATAAGGTAGTCGACATCGGCATCAAGGACCATCTTGTCCATATGACCGGGAAGGTAATCGACTTCATAGCCAAAGCGAACATCGATCTCTTTGGCATATTTCTCTTTTGCTTCCATCACCATAGAGCGGTAGATCCCCATCTGTTCAAACGACATCCGATAGTCAGGATCGAAATCCATTGGAGCATGGTCAGAAAAACCGAAGACGTCTATTTTGTTATTGATCGCTGCTTGGACATAGGCTTCTACGCTTCCTTCTGCATGGTTACAAAGCGTAGTATGGTTGTGTAGATCGATTTTCATTTCTATCACTTCTTAAGTATTTCGTGATATTATAGTAAAAATAATTGATTTTTTCTACAGGATTGAGCGATGACACAAGAAGAGCTAGATGCTTTGATGAATGGCGACCTGGACATCGATACACTGAATATCGAGGATATAGATGATGAAGTGATCGAAGAACCAGCTCCTGAGATCACAGAAGAACCGGATGATACATACAAGGCCTCTGCTACGAACAGTGCCCCACCGCCGGCGACAGATGATAATAAGATGGTCCATCAGCTTGATGATGTCACTAAAGAGAGTGAAGAGAAAGCGACAGAGATCTTTGATATCATCGAGGTCATCAGTAATGAGATGATGCAAAGTGAAGAGCATGCCCGGAGTGTGATCACCATCTTTCGCTCTAATATAGAACTTTTCACTGCCTTGACACAGAAATTTCCAGACGTCATGAAGTTCAATGAGCAGCTTGAGAAGAACCAAAGTGCATTGTCTGATAGTGAGGCAATGTTGGATGTCTTGCAAAATAGTGGAGACAGTATCATGTCTGTGATGGATATCATGCAGTACCAGGATATCCATCGTCAGAAGATCGAAAGAGTCATCAATGTGATGCGCGCACTCTCGACCTATATGAATGCCCTGTTCGAAGGGAAGGTAGATGATGAGAAGCGAGTCAGTTCTGCCACGCATCTTCCCGGTGATGAGTCGACGGAAGAGATCGTCAGCAGTGATGATATTGAAGAGCTATTAAAGTCTTTCGGTCAAAAGTAGTTGTAGACCTTAATCCGCTTTCTACAGGAAACTCGGTAAGATTCGCCAAAAAGATAGCTCTAAATGGAAAAGATAGAACTTCTCTCCCCTGCGGGAAACCTGGAAAAACTTAAACTTGCACTAGATTACGGCGCTGATGCCGTGTATGGTGGTGTAAGTCACTTCTCACTGCGTATCCGCTCTGGTAAAGAGTTCAGTTTCGAAGAGTTTCAAGAGGGCATCGAATATGCGCATGAACGTGGAAAGAAAGTCTTTGCCACGATCAACGGTTTTCCTTTTAACTCTCAGCTTAGTCTATTAAAGAAGCATATCCTCAAGATGGCGGCACTTAAGCCTGATGCCTTTATTGTCGCGACGCCCGGTGTACTTACCCTGGCACATGAGTTGGCCCCGGAGATACCACTTCACCTCTCTACTCAGGCTAATGTCATGAACGTGCTTGATGCCAAAGTCTACTACAACATGGGTGCGCGTCGTATCATCGCTGCGAGAGAGATCTCACTAAGAGACCTCAAAGAGATCAAAGAAGAACTGCCGGAGATGGAGATAGAAGTCTTTATCCACGGGTCAATGTGTTTCGCCTATAGCGGGCGCTGTCTGATCTCGACACTGCAAAGCGGCAGGGTCCCCAATCGCGGTAGCTGTGCCAATGACTGCCGCTTTCCCTATGAGTTATATGCTGCTAATCCTGAGACAGGGACACTTTTCCGTCTGGAAGAGGACCCAGGTATCGGGACTTATATCATGAACTCCAAAGACCTGAACCTTGCTTCACACATGAAAGAGATCATCGATTCGGGCTGTATCGATTCGGTCAAGATCGAAGGGCGTACCAAGACCAGTTATTATGCGGCTGTCACGGCACGTACTTACCGGCAGGCGATCGATGACTGCTATGCCGGTGACTATAACGCTGATATATATCAAAAAGAGCTGCATACCTTACAAAACCGCGGGTTTACTGATGCTTACCTGGTAAATCGTCCATTTGAGAAGCATGACACTCAGAGTCTGGACTTCACCATGCAGATGGGAACACATCAGGTCAGTGGTATGGTGAGTGAAGAGGGAACACACTTCCTCTGTAAATATAAGACACTTCCTGCTGACAAGGTCGAGATCGTGGCCCCAGGGGGCAGCACTATCGAAGAGATAGATAACGAGATCGGGACTATCTTTCTAGATGAGGGTAGATACTACATCATCTTTAAGAAGCTCGTAGCCCAAAACGGTAAAGTGTGGGAGTCGGTACATAGCGGGAACGTCAACCCTATAGAACTACCTGCCGCACTACCTGCTTATACGTTCTTACGTGTCCCGGCAACGGACGATATGAACATGCTGCCTAAGGTCTGATCTCCTACCACTGATAACGTTTGTGTCGTTGTATGATGTAAAGATATTTTTTATAGAAGTAGGTGGTCCCAATGGCAAATAGGATGTAGCCGATGAGGGTGAAAGGGTAGTTGAAGTGAAAGATGACTAGTATCAGGTATAAGGTGATGGTCTCCATAGAGAAGTAGATAAAAGGGATAGTACTGCCTCTGTTTCGTCTTCGATCCATTCTGCTTTCTATTGACATAAGGGCTCCATATAATAGTATTAAACTGTAAATAACATAATATCATATGTCTAACTTTGATGTCAATTAAACCGTTGTATATTATTAAAATATAAATCTATTAGTAGTAGAATATTTCTGTATAGTCATAGTGAGATATTGCAATGCGTCTCGAAGCTGAGATATTAGGACTTTTTTTGTGCTTCCTTCTGTATCATCAGGGTCAAATAGTCTGACTATACAGTATAATCACGGTATTAAAATTTTAATCAGCAAGGAAAATCAATGAAATTTGTCTCCATCATCATCGGCTCAAAAAGTGACTATGAGATCATGAAATCATGTGCAGATACACTTGATACTTTTGGTGTTCAGCACGAACTGATCATCTCATCAGCGCATCGTTCTCCAGAGCGTACAAAAAACTACATACGTTCAGCAGAGAAAAAAGGGGCACATGTCTTTATTGCTGCGGCAGGTATGGCAGCGCATCTGGCGGGTGTACTATCATCTAAGACAGTCAAACCTATTATCGGTGTTCCGATGAGTGCTTCGGCACTGAACGGTATTGATGCACTACTCTCAACGGTACAGATGCCTGCAGGTATGCCAGTCGCTACGGTAGCCATCGGTAAAGCGGGTGCGATCAACTCAGCTTATCTGGCAATGCAGATCCTTGCACTGGAAAACGAAGACCTCGCGGTCAAACTCCAAGAGGACCGTATCTCCAAAGCAAAGAAGGTCGAGATGGATTCGATGGAGATCGAGACGATCATCAACCTCTGATAAAAAGGATCTCTGATGGAGTGGATGCATATAGATGAATATTGTAGGCTGACCGGACTTGAGCGCAGTGCTGTAGAGCAGCTCATCGCCCGGGAGAAGCTGACTATCATGGAAGATAGCGGTCAGGTCTATATAGATCCCTCTAAGGGTGCAGGAGCAGTCGTCCCGGCTAAAGTCAAAGAGCTCACATCTAAACAGCAAGGTGACATACTTGTCGGTGAGAAGTTCGTCGAAAAGACGATCGGGACCATCATAAACCTGCATGAGAAGGTCATCGATGCAAAAGACGAGACGATCGAGTCTGTCAAAAATGAGAACAGCTTTCTAAAAGAGGCACTTGCCTCGCTTCAGGAACTCTATGACGAGGACCGCAAGACCATCGAAATATTGACAGACCAGCTAAGACTCTCTCAGAAAGAGGTCGAGTTCATGCGTCGTAAATATAAGTTGATGTGGGGTAAGGTCGTCGAAGAGTATGCAGACACCCCTAAAAGAAGAGAGAACGATCTATGACGATAGACTCGGCATGTGTGGAGTGTATCATCAACCAAAGCCGTCGTGTAGCCGAGACCATCGACGCTGACGCAGCCCTCAGTGAAGAACTTGTTTCCACCGTACAGCAGATGAGTCAGAGTTTCTCATACGCACAGAACCCTCCGGAGATCGCATCAGATGTCTATGAGAAGATGGCTGAGATAGCCCATAAAGTAGATCTTTATGATGAGATAAAAGCACAATCTACCGAGTCGGCCAAACAGTTCCTACCGCATTTACGTACAGAGATCTCATCTGCTGATGATAGATTGCTTACGGCTACGAAGGTAGCTGTCGCAGGCAATGTCATCGACCTCGCTGCCGAAGTGACGTTTTCGCTTGATGAAGAGATAGGCAAGGTCTTCGATACTGCCTTTGCTCATGATGATATGGATAGTCTACGGGCTTCTCTGGAAGAGGCTAAGA
The DNA here is from genome assembly GCA_016744575.1 of Sulfurimonadaceae bacterium. Taxonomy (GTDB): domain Bacteria; phylum Campylobacterota; class Campylobacteria; order Campylobacterales; family Sulfurimonadaceae; genus BB26. The sequence goes on from JADGEC010000015.1 coordinate 25,025, forward strand.
CACTGCTCTATATCGGTGATAATGTCGGTGAGCATATCTTTGACTATCTTTATATAGAGACACTGCAAAAGCTCTATCCACGACTCGATATCAGCTATATGGTACGGGGTCGCGCCATCATCAATGATGTGACGATGAAAGAGGCGGAGGAAGCAGGTTTTGATAGGCTTTGTAAGCTAATAGACAGTGGTGTCAATACTCCAGGGTTTGTCTATGAACGAGCAAATGAAGTCAGTAAGAAGCTCTTTGATGAGGCTGATCTCATCATCGCCAAAGGGATGGGGAACTATGAGTGTCTAAGTCCAACACATCGTAATAGTGTGCTCTTCTTACTGAAAGTCAAATGTGGTGTGGTAGCTGCTTCACTGGAGAAAGAGGTGGGAGATATCATCTGTAAGATGGTCTGACATCTCTGATAGACACCATATGCTTAGTGTGGGTCTATCCGTTTTTGTCGTTGAAATGCCTTTTGACGTTTTTTCTTCCACAACTCTCTGATCTTATCGTCATCACTTTGTCTATTTAGATGTGTCGCTCTTCTGCCTTTGAGCGAAGGTCGAAGGGCTTGTCCGTTAGGGCTTAGCCCATCCTCATCTATAGTCGCATACTCATACTGCTTACTCTTTTTATTGTAGATCAGGATATCACCCTCTTGACTCTCTATCCAGTTGAGATACTCATCACCATGTTGTTTACCTGTAAATGTCGTACCATCAGGCTGTTGGAACTGCCGTTTTTTACTAAGGGCAGGTGCAGCATAAAGCAGCGAAGTGGTGATGATGGAAAGTAATAACCACTTCATGTTCACTCCTGATCGCTATTGATGATGTTGGCTGTCATAAAAGTGTCTCTGCTTGAGATGTCTTTGACCGTGATCCCGGTACTGCGACCATCATAGCTTTTTGAACTTGGTGAAGTGTCATCGTCAAACAAGCTTTTATGCTCTAGGTAGAACAGGTTCTTCTCATGACCAAGTCCCGGTTCATCCTTATTGACGTAACCAGTATCGATATTTGCCTCAGCAGCCTCTTCGATATCTACCCCTTTATGATCTCGGTCATTGTTTACTCGATTATTCTCAAACTTGGCATCGATGACCTCCTCGTCTATATGCCAGATAGCCATTCCCCCTTCAAAGAAGCCATTTAGTCCATATAGTCCTTGGTCAAAATGGCTGTCATGTCGGTTTTCCAGTAAAAAATACTCTTTATCATCGTGGGGGATCTTGATGATGTTGTAGTCTGGGGAGGCGCTTTCGTAAAGTGTGATAGTCGTATTACCCTCTATGATCTCGGGAGTGACCCAGCCATTGCGTATCTTACTCCATGCGCTTAGGTGTACAGGCGTGTTCCCATAGAGCTTGGTCTCAGAGTTTACATCATCATAGGTGTTTCCCCAGCTCCCATAGCCCATCAGACCAAAATAACCGATACCACTGAAGGCACTATCGATGGTGTCGTAAAGATCAGGCAGATCAAAGGTAGAGTGACCTAGTTCGTGCGCGATGATACCGATCGTGGCATCATGGTCATGATGGCGTTCACCGAAAAGGGCATAATTACCATCATCAGCACAGCCCATCACACTTACACCATCGACTGTTGGTGTGTCTTCGCTATTCACACAGTCCTGATGTGCCCATACAGAAGGATGGTCACTGCTATCGTAAGCTTCCTCATGACCTGCGATGATAAAGACGATAGTAAGTTCATCAGAGGTTATCGCTCCATCATGGTCGCCAAGATCGTCATAATGAGCAAAATCCATGAGCTCATCGGCTTTTAGCAGTGCAAGTCTCAGGTCTGGATGGATCTTCTCTCCACTGCCAGAATCAGGATGCTCTTTGTTTAAACGGACAGTGATCACGCCATCATCGACAGTGCCATCGTCTTCCTCGGCGCGTGAGTATGTGAAATGACCGTAAGAGACCTCATGGAAGTATTCATTTAGTCTGTTATAGTCGTCACTGCCTCTATCTGAACCAAAGATCTTATTACTCCAGGAGAGTGCGTTATGGGTAAAGGTGTTCTCTTTGTATTCGATCTGTATGACGAGCATAGGATTCACTCTAAGTGCGGAAGGGGCTGGAGTAACTGTGGTATCGCCTGGAGGTGTGCTTGGTGAGAGGTAGTCTTGAGGTATGCTATTGTTCTCATCGTCGACAGTCTCGGATGGAGAGCTGCTACCTCCACCGCAGCCGCTGAGAAGAAGCAGTGTGCTGATCATAACAGAGCTAAGTACTGTTTTATACATTGGCAAGACTCCTTCTGTGAGATCGAAGCCTATATGACCTCTTTTCATTCTGATATCTAAGAGAGACTCCTAAGTACTCTCTATTATACTTTAGGTCGATACTCTCTCTGCTTTCATCGAAAGATTACCTGGTCTCTACCTGCATCTTTGGCTTCATAGAGGGCATCATCACCACGCTGGACGATACTGATGATATCATCATCACCATGAAAGGTGCTGACACCAAAGCTACAGGTGAGTCGTTCAATACCTTGAAGATCTGCATCCCTGATGATGTTGCGAAGCGACTCGGCAAGGAGTGTGGCTCCCTCCTCATCAGTCTCGGGACAGATGATCATAAACTCCTCACCTCCCCATCGTCCAAGGATATCTGTCAGTCGCAGGTTCATTTTCAGTGTCTTACTCATCTGGATCAGGACCCGGTCACCTGCAAGGTGTCCATAGGTGTCATTGATCTTCTTGAAATGATCGATATCTATCATGATCACAGAGAAATCTCGTTTATAGCGATGATATAGACGAGTCTGCTGCAGTAGTGATTCATCAAGTTTACTGCGGTTATAAAGCTGTGTCAGTCTGTCTGTCATCGATAGCCTGAGCAGATCTTGATTATGCTTTTTCAGATAACGTTGACGGAAGAAAAGTAGGGTTATTAGGATGACAAAGAACAGTAGGATCTGACCGATAAGCTCATAATCGACCTTTGACTTATAGTGGATGGTCATATGACGGTTAAAGATCGCTTCACGCTCCTCTTTAGTGATCATATCGATTGCTTTGTTTATGATAGAGAGCAGTTCAGGATAGTCATCACGCAGCATCAGACGGATATTGAAATCGAACTCAGTGGTCCCGGATATCTTGAGGTCTGTGTATCCGGAGGTGTGGATTATATGGCTTAATACTGGTAGTAGACCTACGACAGCAAAGACCTTTTCCTCCTCAAGTGCTTTGATCGCATCATGAGTACTGTCCAGCGGTATGATCTCTATTTTCGGATAGTGTTTACGTAGTTCATGTTCGATGGTGTGACCACGACCTACTGCTACACGTTTGCCGTTTAGCGCAGAGAGGTTTTTGATATACCCGACACTGCTTCTAGTGGCGATCACATTGTCAAAGGTGTCATAGGGTTTACTGAAGATAGCATATTCCTCACGTTCATTAGTGATGGCAGCACCAAGTGATATATCTGCTTTTTTATCTTCTATTGCAGTAAGTACGTCTTCCCATGATTCTGCATGGTTCAGCTCCATCTCTATCTCTGCGTTTTTGACGATCTCCATCCAGAAATCATAGGAGATACCACTCAGTGAGGATTTAGCACCCTTGCTGTCGATGTTGTAATTGAACGGAGCCCATTTTTTAGTAGAGATCGCCTGGATCTTATGCGTACGAAGAAACTGCTTCTCTTTGGCAGTAAGGTGTAGAGAGGTCTCAAAAGAGGATGGATAGATAAGACCATCAAGTCCTTCCATCGGTGCATCAGTCAGTCCAAGTGTCTTGTAGATGATGTAGATATCTCTGAGCCTCTCTTTAGTGATATCACCGAGAATGTCGTTGTGATCATAGGCCAGTCTTTTCAAAGCTTTGGCTTCAAATAAGAGGCTTTCTCGACTTCTGTTGTCTGTATTGTACTTTTTAAGGATCAGCTCCACACTCTCATCGAGATGTTCAAAGGCGTATTCCCATCCACGGATCGATGCCTCGAGGAAAAGTCGGGCACGCTGGGGATGGGAGTCGATCTCCTCTTCTGAAGTAAAAAGAATGCCATCATAGAGATCGAACCCATGGTCTTTGGATGCGAACTCGATCGTCTCTATCCCTCTTTCTCGCAGTCGATAGGGATCAGTGGAGAGATCAGTCACCATCAGGTCTGCCTTGCCGCTGATAAGGTCTTCGATATCAAAGGAGTGAGGTAACAGTGTCACTTCAGAGAGTGAGATGCCTTTGCTGTTGAGTAGTGCCTGATAGGAGTGGCTGCTCTGTCTGCTTCCGCCTGTCATGACACGTCCCCGGATATCCTCTATACTCTTGATAGCACTTTTCTTTAGAGTGAGCAGGGTCTCAGGTGATGACTGTAAGATCGCCGCCATAGCAACGACAGGGCTGCCCTTAAGTCTGTCGATAAGCAAAGAGGAGCTGGCGATGCTGTAATCGGCATGGCCATTTAGGACATCATCGACAGGTCGTGTCGTCGGCATATAGGGTCTCAGGGTGACATCAAGTCCAGTGTCGTGGTAAAGACCTTTCTCTTTAGCCATATAATAGCCAGCAAACTGGAACTGATCGTGCCTGGTAAGCTGCAGAGTTATCTTATCTGTGACAGGTGCACTCTGCAGGAGTGCCGACAGTAGTAAGAGTAGTAAGAGTATACGAGACGGTAAACGGATCGGAAAGCTCCTCTGGTATGCAATAAAAACGGTAAAGACCTAAAAAAAATATATTATATCTTAAGATCGATGACAACGATGTTAAAGAGAGTCTTGATGGTGTTGTCGGCTTTAGTCAAAAGCAAGTGACTGGGCGATATAATGGCGCAATTATTTGGGCATCTACGATGTCTTTAGGGGTTACAATGATCACATTTAGCGATATGCTGTTGAGACTGCAGGAGTTTTGGAAAGAGCAGGGCTGTAATATTGTCCAGCCGTATGACATCCCTGCGGGTGCCGGGACGTTTCACCCTGCGACCTTTTTACGTTCACTCGACTCACAGCCATGGTCAGTCGCTTATGTCGCTCCAAGCCGTCGTCCGACAGATGGTCGTTATGGTGAGAATCCCAACCGTCTGGGAAGTTACTACCAGTTTCAGGCAGTGATCAAACCAAGTCCGGCAAATATCCAGGAGCTCTATCTTAAAAGTCTGGAGTATCTTGGACTGGACCTCAAAGAGCATGATATCCGTTTTGTGGAAGACAACTGGGAATCCCCGACTCTGGGTGCCTGGGGTCTTGGATGGGAAGTGTGGTTAAACGGTATGGAGGTGACTCAGTTCACCTATTTTCAGCAGGTAGGGGGGATCGCCTGTGATCCTGTAGCTGTAGAGATCACTTACGGGACAGAACGTCTGGCGATGTATCTGCAAGGCGTAGATACCGTCTTTGATATAGTCTGGAACGAAAGTGCACATGGCAAGACACTTTACCGTGATGTCCATAAAGAGAGTGAGATACAGTTCTCCAAATACAATTTTGAAGTCGCTGACGTCGCTATGCTATTTACTGAGTTCGATGCCAAATCAGCCGAGTGTGAGCGTGCGCTCGAAGCGGGTCTTCCTCTACCTGCATATGATCTCTGTATGATGGCTTCAAATACGTTTAACATCCTCGATGCCCGCAAAGCGATCTCTCAGACAGAACGGGCAAACTATATCCTCAAGATCCGTGACCTCTCAAAGGGGTGTGCGGAACTCTATAAAGCACAAGAAGCCGATCGTCTTGAGCGCGTAAAAGCGTAAGTAGATGCAGATGGTCATCTACTACTTCTCCTCTTTTTGATCATGGCACAACAGACCCTTATCGGACAGATAGACCAGATCATCTATGAGAGTGACGGTTTCTTTATCGGACTACTTAAGAGCGGAGAGAAGGTAAACGGTAACTACTACGAGAGTGACGTGAACCATCTTATAGGGGCTGCGGTCACACTTACCGGTGAGTTTGAAGAGCATAAGAAGTATGGTCGCAGCTTCCGGTTCGACACTTTGAACATCAACCAAAACGAACTCTTCTTTTTCCTCAACCGTGTCGTCAAAGGCTTTACCCGTAAACTCACATCTGACCTAATCGAAAAGTATGGTGAGAAGGGACTTATCGATGTCCTTGACAATGATATCGAGCAACTGCTTGAGGTCAAAGGGATAAAAAAGAAGCGTCTCGAGCGTATTCAGGCAAGTTGGAAGCAGTTTCGTTCTATGCGTAGGCTTGGCGAGTTCCTCGCACCTTATGATGTCTCTGCGATAATGCTGACACTTATTGCTGGAGCGATGAAAGAGGTCCAAGACCCGATAGGGCGTATTAAAGACAACCCTTACATCCTGACAAGTATAAACGGTATAGGCTTTAAACGGGCGGATGAGATCGCGCTGAAGATGGGTATGGAGTTAAAGTCTGAAAAGCGTATTGGTGCTGCCATGGACTTCATACTCGCAGATTACTGTGAACGTCAGGGAAACAGCTGTGTCGGTAAAGATAAGCTCTTCTCCTTGCTTGATGAAGCACTGGAGTTCTACGGTATGGAGACGCTTTATGGAGCTACGCTGGTAGAGCGTGTCAGTGAGCATAGTATCGTCGCACTTGCGAATGAGCGTTATGCACCTGACAGGCTTTATGAAGCGGAGAAACTGCTTTTTGATGAGTTCGTGCGTCGGGGAAAACGCAAGAACGACATCATCCTCACGGATATCGATACTTTCTTATCTGAGAACGAACTGGAACTTGGAGAGCAGCAGCGTGAGGCGGTTACCATACTCAACAGCGGTGCTGCTCTGCTTTTACTTGTCGGTTACGCTGGTACGGGAAAGAGTACTACATCACGCGCGATCTTGGACCTGCTTGCCAAAGCCTATGATGCGAAGACCTTTATGACCTGTGCGCTAAGTGGTATAGCTTCACAGCGTATTGCCGAGACAACGGGTTATGAGAGCGCGACGATACAGAGCCTTCTGGTGAAGTATGAGGATCGCGACAAGATGCCTTATGATGTCCTGCTCATCGATGAGTCCTCCATGATCAACTCCATGCTCTTTGCCAGACTGATGGCAAAGGTAGCACGAGATGCAGTCGTGATCATCGTAGGCGATGATGCGCAGTTACCGCCTATTGGTGCAGGAAACGTGCTTAGTGATGTCTTGCATCTTGGTATTGCACCGACAGTGAAGCTGACCCGTATCTATCGTCAAAGCGAGGAGCAGGCCATCACCTTGATAGCTAATGATATCCGCAAAGGGCAGGTACCGGACTATACCCGTAAGTATGAGGACTTTACTTTTGAAGATGTCTCTATAGCGGACTATTATGCCATGAAGAGCAGACTCTCTCAGAACGAGATGGGTGAACTGCGTGAGATGAACGCAAAAGCGATCTTAGCGAAGATAGTAGAGACGACTATCGAGTATATCCCTGAAGCGAGAAAACGGCTGGAGAGTAAAAAGATAGCTCAATACCTAAACTACTTTCAGGTGATCTCCCCGATGAAAGGGGGGACCTTAGGTGTCGATAATCTGAACACGGTCCTTCAGGAGTACTGCAATCCTAATGCGAAAAAAGTGATCAAGCGCGCAGGACGTGAATATAGACTTATGGACAAGGTCGTCCATACGAAGAACGAGAACATGCCTTCGTACTCTGCAGAGGGCTTTAAAGAGGCCCAGGAGAGCAGCCAGCGACGGATATTTAACGGTATGGGTGGTTTGTTGTTTAGGATCGATGAAGAGGACGAGCAGGCCTATGTCTACTACCCCAATGAAGAGGTCGTGGTGCAGTATGAGTTCTCGCAGCTTAAGAGCCATCTGATGCTCTCTTATGCTTTGACTATTCACAAAGTCCAGGGAATGGAGTATGATGCGGTAGTGATGCCTATGACACTTTCACATTACATCATGCTAAACACAAAACTGCTTTATACAGCGATAACCCGGGCTAAAAAGGCCTGTTATGTCATCGGTGAGCCGCAGGCTTTTGAGGCAGCCTGCAGACGGCTGGAAGTCACACGTCGTGATACCGTGATGCTGGAGCTAGGTGTAAATAAGTGATGCACTCTATGCGAGTGTGCTATAGATAATACTATTTTGGGGTTGGATGATGATAGTCAGATGGATAAAAGTAGCTATAGTGATGATAGCTTTGACGACGGCAGTGATAGCAAAAGACGGTTACCCGCTACTATATGGCTCGGTCGGTGATGAGCTTTATGAGGTAGCTGAAGGCTATACGCCCTTGTTAAAGATAGAGAGCCTGGAGCAAGTCCACGTCCATATAGAGGATTATGTCAGACAGGCGGAATCACTTAAAGAGACAGGACTTGCTCTGGATAAGGTAAGTACTGCTGAAAGCTATAAGCTGTATCTTGCTGATCTGAGAAAGTTGTCACAGCAGAAAAAGGAACTCGATAGTAGAGTCTTAGTCGCTATAGAGGAGCTAAAGATGCGCCAGATAGAGGTCGATCTCGTCACGCTTCGAGAGAACCCTTATGCACTACTTAGTGAGGCTGCCGCACCGGAAGTCGTCGAACTCAATGCCTCCGAGGAAGCAGAGATGTCTGCGATGAACATGCAGGCTTCGTTGCAGGCGCTAAAGGTGCAGCTCATAGAGGTCCGAGATGATGAGAACACGACCTTGATCGAATGCATCAACGATATCACAGCCATCAACTACTGGATCTTGGAAGTCGATAGACTGCGTGATGAAGGAGAGTGGTGTCATGCTTATAAAGGTACCAGCCAGATCGTCGATTTTGAGCGTTCTGCGAGAAAAGCATGCGGCTCTGAACATCCGCTGTTCGAGCAGTGGACGGAGCACTCTGAACACTATCGTACTATGGTAAGAAAAGAGCTTGCACAGACGTGTGAATAGCTACATGATATTTTTTGAAAGCCGCTTACTTAGAGCAGGCCACACCTTCGTAGAGTAGGGCTACTTCAGAGCAGGAACTTTTTGGGATCTGGACGAGCAGTGGCTCCTTTTCCGGTCTTAACCAGCTTATGATAGTACGGAGCTCTTCTATAGTCATGGAAGTACATCCGGCAGTCGGTGAGCCGGGTGGTCTTTCGACATGTAAAAAGATACATGAGCCCATCCCTGGTATCTGTTGAGGGTTATGTCCCACGATGACACCGATCTCATAGAGAGGGTCATCACGCCGCATCCATTCAAAGCTTCGTATCTCTACATCTCGCTCAATGGGGATGATCAGGTTATAGTCCTTAGATCTGCCGTCATCGACACAGATAAGGTCAGATCTCATCTGCCGATAGGGCATACTGCTCTCTATCTGTCTGGCATAACCAAATGTCTCTCCCAGTTCGAAGATACCGGCCGGAGCACGTCCATCACCTTCACGCTTCTCAGGCCCAGAACGATGAAGTGTCCGCTCCTTTGCAAGTCCCCATGCAAGACCGTTTCGGCCAAGGTTCACCTCTATAGGTACCCCTTTTCTCTCATAATGCCCTGCTGTCAGTTCAAAACGCTGAAGCGTCGCAGTCGTCTGGTCAAGATCATCGGCGACGACAAGCAGTATCTGCTCGGAAGCTGTGAGTGAGAAACATAATAAAAGTGGTAAAAGAAGATGTTTCATGAATAAATACACCCTTTCTTAGTTTAGTTTAATGGTTTGTATATTAGCATGATCTATAGTTAAAAAAGTAGGTGAGAACACACTTGATTTTTCTGCTATTTTGGTAGAAAGGATAGAAGTATGGATATTAAGATCCGTAAAGCGGCAGAGGCTGATAGTGAGCTTCTTGCCTGGGCGATCATGGAAAGTTCACGGGCCGGCAAAAAGCTTGGACTGTTTGATCTTATCTTCTCGCCTGTTGACGATGCGGCGTTGCTTGAACGTCTCGTACAGCTTACTACAACAGAGACAAAGAGTTACTGTCATTTTAGTAATTTCATCATCGCAGAGGTCGGAGGCGTGAGTGCCGGTGTACTGTGCGGTTATGAACCTCGCATCGCAACGCATGAGATCTTCTCAAAAGCACTGTATGAACTCGGATGTAACGAAGGGTATGAGGAGCGTATAGCTGCTTATCTTCTGTGCAAACCTGAGATAGACAGGAAGACCTGGGTCCTGGACTTCATGGAAGAGAAACCCGAGTTTGAGAGTCTGGAGATCTTAAAAGAGATGATACAGAAGAGTCTGCTCACTGGACGCTTGAAGGGTTATCGACAGGTTCAGACCATGGTAGAGATAGGCTCTGTCGAGACACAGATGGTCTATGAGAAGCTTGGCTTCTCTGTCGAAGATGAGAAGCGTGCCGACTTTTATCGTGAAGTCTTCGGCCGTGCAGGCATCGCATCTTTACAGATGCATCTCTAAAGGCCTCTTATAGAACACGGTTGGCTCTCCCTTCTTCCTCCGTTTATGGCCATCATCATGGCCCTGTTTACCCGACATGTCCTGATCTCCCTCTTTAGTGGTATCGTAGTCGGGGTCATCATCCTTTCTGACTTCTCTGTAGGTGGGTCACTACAGACATCCATAGATCTTTTTTACGGACTGCTCATCCAGTCATGGATACTGAAGACACTTGCTTTTGTCTTGATGGTCGGCTCAGTCATGGCCTTGATCAGCGATTCTGGTGGTATTAACGGTTTTATCCACTTTGTCCAGGAGCGTCATAAGCTCGTACGTTCGCCCCGCGCGGCATTGTTAGTGGCTTATCTTATAGGGTGGATCATCTTTATAGAGTCTTCCATCACCATATTGATCGCTGGTGCTGTCAGCCGACCATTGACAGACTCTTACGGCGTAAGCCGGGCAAAACTTGCTTATGTCTGTGACTCTACTTCAGCTCCTGTGAGTTCACTAATAGTCTTGAATGGTTGGGGTGCTTTGCTGCTTGGGCTGATCGCTTCGCAGATAGAGAGTGGTATGCTCGAAGGTGAGAGTATTGAGCTTTTGCTGAAAGCGATCCCCTACAACTTCTATGCCATCATCGCATTGATCGTCACCTTTACGACGATCTGGTTTGGTATTGATGTCGGACCGATGCGTCATGCGGAAGTCGTCGCTAGTGATGATGAGACACAGGTATCAGGAAAAGCAGGTCACATGCTCTGGCCGATCTTTGTGATGGTAGTCTCCGTCTTTGGAGTGCTCTTTATCACAGGGGAGGGGAACATACTGCAAGGAAGCGGCTCTTCGGCTATTTTCTATGCATTGATCATCACCTTGCTCTTTGCACTGATCTACTATCGCAGTACAGACGGGATGTCGACGATACAATGGCTTAAAAGCTCACTCTTTGGTGCAAAGTCGATGATAGGCATCATCTTTATCATGATCCTGGCTTTTGCTATAGGGGATGTGACAAAGTCATTGGGCACAGGAATCTACCTTGCCTCTTTTGCCAGTGATATGTTGCCTGCTGGAATACTGGCAGCAGTGATCTTCTTGCTGGCAAGCATCATGGCATTTTCTACAGGGACCAGCTGGGGGACCTTTAGCCTCATGATCCCCATAGCCATCCCACTCGCAGTCGTGTTGGGTGTCGATGCAGCGTTGGTCATCGGGGCGGTGATCTCCGGTGGAGTCTTTGGAGACCACTGCTCGCCTATCTCTGATACCACCATCATCTCTTCGATGGCAGCGAAGTGTGATCATATCGAGCATGTCAAGACACAGCTTCCCTATGCTTTGACTGCGGGAACGATCGCGTTGGTACTATTTATCGTGGTTGGTATGGCCGGGGCATCTTAAAACCGTTCTTTTGCTTTTCACTGATGATATCCAGTGACTGTAAAAGTGCCTCTTTTTTGGTCTTGAAATAGGATTTTGTACTTTTTTCGGAGCAGTCTGGACCACACTGATGTAGAAGCAGATAGTCGTCAAAGAGTGTAGGGTAGATAGCGATGGAGTAGTAACGGACAGATCTGGCTGTTTTTCGTAAAAGTCTCATGGTCTCACTTTGTAAGAAGTCTATTTTACAGATGACCGTTCAGACTCCATTATTTTGTAATTGCTAAAAAGCAAGAACTATTCCTGTACAATCTTAAAGGCTGTGAGAGGTGATAATAGATGAAAAAAGCAAGACTGTTACTGCTTGAGGATGACGTAAACCTCAGTGAGACAGTAGAAGAGTATCTGAGTGATGAGGGTTATGAAGTGGTCTGTGCCTTCAGCGGGACTGAGGCGGAGGAGAAGATCTATGAGCGCTCGTTCGACCTATTGCTACTTGATGTCAATGTCCCTGGACCAAATGGTTTTACGCTACTCAAAGAGGCACGAGACCGGGGTGTGGACATCCCCTCTATCTTTGTCACTTCACGTAATGCTATGGCCGATGTCGAAGATGGTTTTGCCAGTGGGGCTGATGATTACATCCGTAAACCCTATGCCCTCAAAGAGCTGCTTTTACGGATAGAGACGATCTTGCGTAGGAACTTCTTTCACCATCCTGTGTCACAGATAGAGCTCGATGAGAACATCTCTTACGATGTTCAGAACTCTGAGCTCTATGTGGATGGAGAAAAGGTCGTACTTCAAGCACAGGAAGCAAAGCTGCTTAAACTGTTCATACAGCGTAAAGGGGAAGTAGTCACGCATGAGGTGATCATGGAACATCTGTGGGACTATGATGAGGTCGCAAGCGATACGGCGCTTCGGACCTATATCAAAGATCTGCGAAAAGTGTTGGGGAAAGAACGTATTGTCAACCATAAACGAATCGGGTATCAATTTAGCTGAGAACCGGACTCTCCGGTCGTTCATACTACTTTATACACTGATGCTGGTAGTAATACTGGGTCTGATGGGTACCCTCTACTTTCAGTCACAAAAAGAGGTGATGCTCAGTGGTCACAGGCTTTCGATGCAGCTTGAAGGTGACACCTACATCCCGCGGCTCAAACGCTGGATGCAGGGTGATGATGCTGTTTTTCCCATAGACCTTGCTTACCGGACAGCTCTGTTTGACGAACATGGCCTTCCTATTCACTCTATGTTAAAGAACACGCATATCAACTGGGACAGACCAATAACACTCGATGAGGGTACTATCCACTTTATCGTCTCTCTGGCTTCATATGAACTTGGTGAACAGTATTTGGTCTTTGAAGCAGATGATGACCGGTTATGGCTGATGGAGACATGGCTGCATCTGGTACTATTTGGTTCCCTACTGCTGATTTTCTTACTGATACTAGGTCTGGGTCTGGCAAAACTTCTTCTGCGTCCGATGAAAGAGTCCATACGGCTGCTCGATGACTTTATCAAGGACACCACGCATGAGCTCAATACTCCGGTAGCAGCTATCTTGAGTAATGTGGAGATGCTTGACCTTGATGCGATGGATGTGAAGAGTGCAAAGAAGATCAACCGAATAGCCATCGCCTCACGTACTATCTCTACCATCTATGAAGATCTGACCTATTTGGTCTTGAACCATGATATCGCCGTAGAGGATGTCCCGATAGAGATGACACATCTACTGCAGGAGCGACTGGAGTACTTTAAGACACGCTATCGACAGAAACGACTTAGACTCATACTGAGACTTGATGAGGATGTCACCGTCACGATGGATCGTACTCGAGCGATGCGTCTTATCGACAATCTTCTCTCCAATGCGATCAAATATAACAAGCCTGGCGGTGAGATACAGATAAGCTTGACAAACGATCTGCTAGGTGTCACAGATACCGGTATCGGGATCGCTGCAGATAAACTGGGACATATCTTTGAACGTTATCAGCGTGCAGATACGAGTGTAGGTGGATTTGGGATAGGTCTGCATATCGTTGCTATGATCGTCAAAGAGTACGATATGAGGATAGAGGTGGACTCTCGCGAAGGGGAGGGGACGGCCATCACAGTGCGATGGCCGCTTTGATCTGGGACTATCAGCTATTTTGAGCTGATAAAGTCTGCTAAAGTGTTAGTGTCTTCATCACTCAGTGAAGCGACCTGACCTTTCATAAGCGCCTTCATAGGACCTCCATAACTGCCATCTTTATAGCCGTTCATAGCGGTGACAAGATCCTCTTTGCTCATACCTTGGATCACTTTACTCTTTCCAAGAGCATGTTTCTCACCGTTGGCACCATGGCAGGCTGCACATTTCTTATATAGAGCAGCACCATCTGCTGCGCCAAGTATCGCTGTTATTCCTAATATCATCAGTAAAGTCTTCATCTTATTATCCTTTTTTTATTGTCTATCTTTGAAAATTGCTTATCTGCCACTTTCTGGCCGTTATTAACCACAGCTTGGAACATTTCCGGAATCGCTGGCATACTCTATGACGAAGTCACGTACATGCTCCAGTTTTTTCCAGTTTTTTGGGTTTTCCAGGAACTTCTCTGCTTTTGGAAACTTCTCACTGTAGAGATCGATGAACCCTTCACCCTTGTCCTCAAAGAGCTCTTCCCACTCGTCTTGTGTGTGTTCAGCAGCGAACTTCGCACCACTGGCATGGAACTTTGACTTAAAACTCTTTAGATAGATCTTTTGCCCTTTTTTCACATCAGCCTGTGCCATACTCACTGTAAGAGCGGTCATAGCCAATATCATCGCTACCATCTTAAAAAGGTTTGTTTTTTTTCGTTTCATCGTAACCTCCATCGGTTTTGATAGTCACAGTTTAGAAGATCATTGTGTAGTCATTGTGAAATCGCTTTTCTAGTAACACATTAGTAGCAGATAATTAGGCTAGATCTATATGTTTTATAAATTTTAAACTTACTTGAGTGTATACTTATCGCCAAGAAAGAGCTAATGTTTTACATGCTCCCTTCAGTAGGTCTAAGTAGAACAAATTCGATGAAAAGTGGAATCTATGAATACGCAAACAGAGATAGAAAACCTTGGGATCAAGAATATTGGTGAACTTTATCATAATGTAGGATTTGACACATTAATCGAACATGAGATAAAAAATGGTGAGACGCTCGCAGATAGTGGTGCGACGATGGTCGATACCGGTATTTTTACCGGTAGAAGCCCTAAGGACAAGTACTTTGTCGATCAGGAGCCTTCTAATAAGAACATCGCATGGGGAGATGTGAACCAGCCGGTCTCAAAAGAGATCTTTGATGAGCTGTATGCTGTCGCGACAGAGCAGCTTTCCGGAAAAGACCTCTATGTCATGGACCTTTATGCTGGTGCCAGTAAAGCAAGTCAGTATCCTGTTCGCTTTGTCTCAGAGATAGCATGGCAAGCTCATTTTGTGAAAAATATGTTCATCCGCCCAAGTGAAGAGGAATTGGCAGGCTTTAAACCGGGCTTCACACTTATCAATGCTTGTCAGGCAGTCAACGATAAATGGAAAGAGCATGGACTAAACTCTGAAGTATTCGTACTTTTCAATGTTGAAGACAACATCGCTATCGTAGGAGGTACCTGGTATGGCGGCGAGATGAAGAAGGGTATCTTCTCCATGATGAACTACTGGCTACCACTTCAGGACAAGCTTGCGATGCACTGTTCAGCCAATATCGGAAAAGAGGGTGATGTAGCACTCTTCTTCGGTTTGAGTGGGACAGGTAAGACGACGCTCTCTACTGATGCGAATCGTGAGCTGATCGGTGATGATGAGCACGGTTGGGATGATGAAGGAGTCTTTAACTTCGAAGGTGGCTGTTACGCAAAAGTCATCAATCTTAATGCAAATAATGAACCTGAGATCTATGGTGCGATCAAACGTAATGCGATGCTTGAGAACGTCGTTGCCAATGATGCGGGAGAAGTCGATTATGATGATGGCTCCAAAACAGAGAACACACGTGTCTCTTACCCGATCGAGCATATAGAGAACCATTGTACGACCCTTTCAGGTGGTCATCCAAATAACATCATCTTCCTCTCTGCAGATGCTTTTGGTGTACTACCTCCGGTAAGTAAGCTCTCTAAAGAGCAGGCTATGTACTACTTCCTTAGTGGATACACGGCAAAAGTCGCTGGTACAGAACGTGGTATCACCGAGCCGGTGGCGACCTTCTCTGCTTGTTTTGGTGAAGCATTCCTGCCACTGCATCCAACAGTCTATGCCAAGTTGCTTGGTGAGAAGATCGATGAGCATGGTGTCAATGTCTATCTTGTGAACACGGGTTGGACAGGTGGCGCTTATGGTGTCGGCAAACGGATGAGTATCAAAGATACTCGTGCCTGTATCAATAGTATCCTGGACGGTTCTATCAACGAAGGTGAGTTTGATACGACCAGGACGTTCCGCCTTAAAGTACCTAAGACACTCGGTGATATCAAACCTGAGGTCCTTAACCCACGTTTAGCCTGGGAAGATAAAGAGCTGTTTGATGCGACACGTGACAAACTTGGACAGATGTTTATCGACAACTTCCAAAAATACCAGACAGAAGAGAGTGAGTTCGACTTCTCTGAAGCCGGCCCGAAACTTCCATAAATGTTCCACTTCCCTTCCGGATCCCTCCGGGAGGACTTTTGACTTCGACCTTCATCATACTGTATCTATTGTAAGACATACACTTTAGATGAGCACTTTTTCAGCGTCTTCAGAGTAGATCACCGACATTTATATTAAAGAGATCGGGTATATTTCAAATACATTTGAAGTATATCTAAATGCTATTTAACAGATTTGAATATGAGAAAGACTTACTCCTACTTACTAGCTTGTTATCAAAAGAAATCTTCAAGAATATAACGCACATTGTGATTATGAATCTGTACAATTAAAACAGAACATTTCAATAACATAAGAACAAGGATGTGGTCATGCCGATAGCAGATATACAGATAAATACTTATACACAGGGTCTTCAAGGTAGTCCATCAGTGACAGACCTCACTGATGGCGGTTATGTAGTGATTTGGCAATCAAATAGTCAAGATGGTAGTCGTGAGGGTGTCTACGCTCAGCGATACGATGCGGATGGCGAAAGAGTCGGCAGTGAGACCCAAGTCAATACCTACACCGATGGTTCTCAATCTCTTCCCATTGTCACGGGACTGGTCGATGGTGGTTATGTGGTGACGTGGACGTCATATAGACAAGATGGTAATCTTGGGGGTGTCTACGCTCAGCGATACGATGTGGAAGGAGAGAGCGTCGGCAATGAGACACAGATAAGTACCTCTACCACGGGCGGGCGAGCTCAACCTTCTATCACTGGACTTACTGATGGTGGTTATGTCGTCTCATGGACTGCGTATAAACAAGATGGCAATGATGGTATCTATGCTCAGCGATTTGATGTGGAAGGAGAGCGCGTTGGTCAGGAGACTCAGATCAATACTGAGACTCTTTTTAATATACGTGATTTTCACGTAAATCATGACGTCACCGGGCTTACAGATGGTGGGTTTGTGTTGATGTGGATGTCAAGAGATAGTGAGAATCAAACGAGTATTCATGCTCAGCGATTTGATGCGGAAGGAGAGAGCGTCGGCAGTGAGACTCAGGTCAATACCTATAGAGGTCCGGTCACAGATAGCTCTGTCACTGAGCTCATCGATGGTGGTTTTGTGATGACGTGGACATCGAAAGGACAAGATGGCGATAGTTATGGTATCTATGCTCAGCGATATGATGTGGATGGTGCGAAAGTCGGCAGTGAGACCCAGATCAATACCTATACCGATGATCCTCAGGTGAATCCTTCTATCACTGGACTGACTGATGGTGGTTATGTGGTGACATGGCAATCATATGGACAGGATTTAGTTGGTAATTACAGTATCTATGCTCAGAGATTTGATGCGCATGACGTATCAGTCGGCAGTGAGACTAGGATAAACACCTATAAGTGGGGTGATCAAGGCCATCCTTCTGTCACGGGTCTTCCTGATGGTGGTTATGTGGTGACTTGGGAGTCAATTGGACAAGATGGTGATGGTTCCGGTATCTATGCTCAACGTTTTGATGTGGATGGGAATCCCTTTACTCCTGCCGCGGATGACGGTGATGACACCCCACTACCTCCACCTGCTGAGGGTGTGGTCTTCAGCGATGATTTCAATGACACTGGACTGGGTGAGTGGTATGAGATCAGCTAACCCGAATTTAAATCCGAAGTGCAATCTTTGAGAATCAGAAGATCAGAGATAGTGCTTTAGGGGTTTGAAGAGGCTAGATGATAGAATCCCACTTC
>JADGEC010000221.1 GCA_016744575.1 Sulfurimonadaceae bacterium
AAGGATCAGGCTGAAGAGGGCACTGTAGGGTGAAGCTGTCACTTTGTAGACGACATAGTAGAGACCAAAAAGCACGAAGAGGATAAGTAGTGCAGGGTAGATGTTGAACAAGACGATCGAGTCGATGTTGGTGATCTTCTGTAAGAAGAAGACGAAGGTGGCTTGTCCGTAGAAATCAGCTCCAAAGGTCTTGCCATCGGCGAAAAGTATATTGTTGTTCAGTGAGGCCACCCACTCGACGAACTGGGCACTATCAGGAAGTGAATCTGAGTAACTGATAAAACCGTTTAGCGAAAGTGTATAGGTGATGTACCCAAACAGTGACCAGGTAAAGGCCCATCTGGCTATGGTCACATAAGAGGTCTGCTCAATTCGCTCAAAGAGATGAAAGGAGTATCTTTCAGATGGGTCTTGCCAGTGGAGATAGAAGTTGTCGATGGTATCAAGTATACGGATCAGAAACAAGCGAGACTTCTTGATAAGGTGTTCGAAGAAGCTCTTCTTATCGATGTAGCGTATAAAGAAGGCTTTTATCAAGATCAGCAGCAAAAGGAAAAGTGGCATGGAAAAGATGTGCAGATAGATCATCAGCGGAACACTTAACATGATAAAGACTACCATATAGATGACATTGAAGAGTATGCGGTCAAGTCTATTATTGATCATCGTCTGTGGAAAGATATGCCGTGGGATCCAATAGAAGAAGATGGAACTCATCAGTGCAAGCTTGAAAAAATTCCATAAAGAGACTAGGAAGACATCACTCATGATCGCAGTGTTGATAAGCATCTGTTAAGCGTTCCTCTAGTTTATCAGCATGGAAGAAGTCTGCATCGTATTAGAAATAATAGGTGTGTTGATCGGACGCATAGGACTCCTTTTCTGATCAGGTATTGTGTGTGGTCTGTCTTTGAAGTTTGTACTTACAGATGTCAAAGACCAGGATTATAGCCAACTGAAAAGTCGGAAGTGTTAAGGAGCTGTCTTTTACTTATGGATAGTATCAGAGCTGTTATCGTTGTTTTGCTTTTTGTATCTTTTCAAGCTTTTCTAGGTATCTGGTGTAGTCCCGGTTATCGATCTTATAGACGGTGACTAGTTCATTTTCCAGATAGATAGAGATGTTGTCATGGCTCATCTGATAGTACTCGATCCATGATTTTAGTTGTTCGTGGATATCAGAACGCCATCGGTAGTACCACTCATCCATCCCGATAAAGGGGTGGGAGACGTTCTCTACGAAAATATAGACCCATTGGGTACCACCGACTTTCAGGTAGTGCTCATCCGGGTCATAACGAAACAAGAACTCCTGGGCATTGACATGAAATCCCTTACCGAGTGCTTTGGGATAACTTTGAACATAAGAGATAGTCGTCCAGGTGTAGGGGCGATGTTCTTTTGATAGCTGATAGGTGACGAAGGCGATATCATTATATTCCATGGTGTTCGTATGTTTGATAAAGTGATCACTGTCGATCCAGCGGGGTGTGATGCTGATGATCGTGACCAAAGAGACAAAGGTCATCATCAAGACCAGATGCTTGGTGTAACTCTTGTAAAAGTATCGTAAAGGTCTTACCACAAGTAGTGAGAAGTATAAGCCACCGCCTACGGCAAAGGAGAGTAGCAGGTACTCTGCGGCCCGTGCCTGTTCTGCGATACGAGGTAAGCCGAGATTTGGAGCAAAGTAGATGGTCATGACAGCGATGATGCCCAAGGAGAGTGCCAGAAAGGGAAACTGCCGTCTTTTGAACATAGCAGTCAAAGGTAAGAGTAGCATCATGAAAAGTAGACTCATCTGGTAGTCATTGACAACAGTGAACTCGACAAGTTCACCACCGGCAGTGGCATTGACAACACTCTGTTTAGTAGCAAATAGAGTATCTAAAAAAGGTGCTGCGGCTCCAAAATCCTCAGGAAGACCACGTCCACGGATCATTGCTTATGAAGTAAAAACAACTTTCATCTCGTAGTCAGCGGGCAGAAGTGAAGCTCAAGCGAAATTTTGATCATTATCGTCGTTTCAAAAACATATCGAAGTCGTCTAGCATATTTCAGAAGAGCTTGAGCCTTGCTGCTGCCGTTTATACGATTTTCTGGTCTAATTCGGGAGTTTTCG
>JADGEC010000130.1:0-3986 GCA_016744575.1 Sulfurimonadaceae bacterium
TATATACATGAAGCAGCCTCGAACTACTCCGACAAAAAGATAAGAGTCAAAAGCTCCAGAAACAGCATGATGAAAAATCTGAACTTGTAAAAGAGCAGGGGCTCGCGTTCGATGAGGGGGGGGTGTCTTTGGCGAAGTAGGGCTTGACTTTATCGGGTGCCTTGAGTTCGTAGAAGAACTCGCAGTAGTGGCTGTAGCGCTCATCGGGGTCGATGGTGATAGTTCGCATGATGATGGAGTCGAGCCATTTTGAGGTATTTTTGTTATGGCAGTTTGGTGGCTTAGCCTGTTTGAATACCGGTGTCTGGAAAGGCTCGATATCGCTATAAGGGTATTTTTTCGTCAGTGCCCAGTAGAGTGTGACCCCTATGCCTCTTCGGTGTATCCCAGACCAGGATACTTGATTATTGTAAGCGTTTTGATAGATGTCATCATATCTACCTGTCTTAACACCATAAATGGAAGTCTCTCTACTTTCAAGATACTATTTTTCATCGTTATCTATGTTTATACGAAAAGGGATCATAGAAGAGTGATCGAAGCCTTTTTCAGTGTAGAATCTATGGGCTGAAGTGTTATCTGCATCTGTTAGTAGTGTTAATCGTTTACAGCCATTTTCTTTGGCAAGATCTATGGTAGATCGTATAAGCTCTGAGCCTAGAGCTTGAGAGCGATGATCTTTGGATATCACCATATCTTCTAAGATCCCGACTCTGGCTCCGAGTGCTGTTGAGATCGTATATAGTAGATTTACCATACCTAGGACTTCGCTTGCTTCTTTTATGACTAGTATATGACCGATCTCTGAATTTGATAGGATGGCTTTTAGACCTCGTACCTGTGCTTCCTCATCAGGCTTAAACTCTACCTCTTGTTCAAAAAGAGAGTCTAATAGTCGACATAGTTGAGGGATATCTTCTAAAGTAGCCTTAGTCGTTTGCACTAGAGAGCCTTTGAGGTATCGTAGACAAGCTCGTAGTAGTCGTTATTGTTAAACTCAAACTCTTGTATGACTTCAAGTCCAAGTTTTCTTACATGTGCTTCGTATGACCTTGGGTTTATCTTGTTTATAAAAGTCACTAGAATAGGGAAGCGTTTAGACATATGCGCTCTTGCAAAGTCAAATATCTCCTCTAAAGCTCCTGTTCCTCTGATACTTTTGTCGATGCAAACGGGTCCGTACTGGTATGAGTTGTCAATACTTAGTGTTTGACCTAAGTACTCTAAGTCAGGAAGGTCTTTGATCATATGCTCAAACATTGGCCATATAGACCAAAACTGCCAAGATGCGGCCATGACATAGGCTAAGACCTTATCGTCCTTTATAGCGATAAACAGACCCTGTTCTTTGCTTATCAAGTCACTCAGTTGTTCTTTTGTGAATGGAGTGGTCACAAAACCATCTTTTTTGTCTTCTTCATCTATAGAGTCTACTTGGTATTTGTAGTGTAGTTCTAGTATTTTATCTATGTCTGAGAGTTCAGCGATCTTTAGTCTCAATGCTTTTCCTATGTAGTCTTATTCGATGTCTTCAAATTTGTTTTGATAGTGTAACCCTAATACTTTTATAACCCTCTTATTCCCATGACTCATGTTTTTTGTCATCGTTTACGTAGCAGATAGTATTATGTATCTAGTTGTTTAAGGATACCTTATCATAAAGGCACAAAAAACTATGAATCAATAGAACACTAAAGATGTCTTATCGATAATAGCAATATGACAGAGGCCATGCTCTTACTGCTCTCTATAGTCTCAGAGAAGTGGCTTCAATAAGAAGATATCCTTTTCTCATTGAAATAGTGATTATTTAGACAAAGTGTTCAGGATGAGATCAGTCCTGACTCACTCCGACAAAAAAATAATAGTCAAAAGCTCCAGAAAGAGCATGATGAAAAAACCGAACTTGTAAAAGAGCAGGGGCTCACGTTCTATGAGAGGGGCGTCTTTGGCGAAGTAGGGCTTGACCTTGTCAGGTGCTTTGAGTTCGTAGAAGAACTCGGAGTAGTGGCTGTAGCGCTCATCAGGGTCGATGGCGATGGTTCGCATGATGATGGAGTCGAGCCATTGGGGGATGTTCTTGTTGTAGCGGCTAGGTGGCTTAGCCTGTTTGAATGTCGGTGTCTGAAATGGCTCGATATCGCCGTAAGGGTATTTTTTCGTCAGTGCCCAGTAGAGTGTGACTCCTATGGCAAAGAGTTCAGTGCTCTCATTGATGGCAGCACCGGTAAAGCGTTCAGGAGCCAGGAACGTGGGTGTCCCCGCGCGGGAGTTCTCAGCAAAGAGTCGTACCATCGAGCCGAAATCAACCATCTTGAAACTAGTCCCGGCACTGTCTTTGTCTCTGGAGACGATGATGTTCTCCGGTTTGATATCACCATGTACCAGCCCAAGATGCAGCAGATGGGCTTCGGCACGGTGCAGGAACTTAGCCAGCGCGATGGCACTGTCAACGGAGAGATGTTTGTCTTGTAGATACTCCTTAAGGTCCTTCCCCTCAATAAGCTCCATCACATAGTAGCGTGCCGTCCGATCTTCGGGTACCCAGGCATCGCCAAAAGCCTTATGGGTTATCTGCTTGGCATACCAGGCCTCATGGACAAACTCCTCCAGCGCCTGTTCGTCATCGTGAGACATAGGGAACTTGATGACATAGAAGAGCCCATCTTTCTCAGCTTTCCAGATCCGCTTATGTGTCATCAAGGGTGTTTTGAGCAGATAACCATCGAAGTCGTCACCGGCTTTAAGGACCTCTGGTATGGGCAGGGGTTCGTTCTTGATGGTATAAAGCTCATCCAGAGAGTCGATGTGGAAGATCTGCAGGCTCATATCGTCGCGTTCATCGTCCTTATGATCTTTTGCTGCGTTGTTGATGATGAGTCTGGCACTGAGTCCTTTACCGATCTGCTCAGCAAGTGTCTCATCATCAGCGAGACCATAGACACCGTCGCTGCAGAGCATAAGCGTCTCCCCCACTTTGATGCTCCTGGCATTGACGATGGGCTCTACATGTTCGTTCAATCCGCAAGCTTGGGTCAGTACATGTGACATATGCTCATCATCCATCGTCTGGTCTTCAGTAAGCTGTAAAAACTTGCCCCCACGTTCTTGTAGATAGATACGTGAATCCCCCAGACTCATCGTGTAGAGTGTCTCACCTTCGATGACTGCGATGCAGAGTGTCGTCAACAGCTCGATCTGCTCATACTGTGTCATCGACTCTTTAAAAAGCATGCGGTTGATGTGCTGGGTAAAGACGGTGATGGAGTGCTCGACACTCCAGCCTGTCGGTCGGGCCTTGAACTGTTTGAGGATGTACTGGACTGTTTGCCTTGCTGCTGCGCCGCCCTTACGGGCACTGCCAACACCATCACAGAGTACGGCGACAAGTACTGCATCATCAAGTATGGTGAAACCGCAGGCATCGTCACCTTTGATATCTTTGGCTTTGGGAAGGATGTGTTCGGAAGATCGTAGTTGCAGCATGAAGACTCATCAAATGGTTTTTCAAGAGGATTGTCGTCGATCTGACAGTAATACCCTTGAGGTCATGTTTAAGCATCGTTATTTCGATAAACATGTCATCAAGGGTACGATTAGTTATCGTACCCTAAGCGTGGTAAGTCGGGGGTTAGATCCGGCCTCCGGCCTGTGCTCCCCAAGTCGTTCTCCAGCGAGTCTTGACCAGTGAGATACCAGAGATCGCGATAAGGACGACTACGGTAAAGATCAGGAATCCGGCAGTGTACCCATCAAAGGCACCCTTTGACCAACCCAGTGTCTTGATAAGGGCTGTACCACCAAGACCCCCAGCTGCACCGACAAGACCGGTCATGATACCGATATCTTTACCAAAACGTTGAGGTACCAATTGGAAGACGGCACCGTTGGCCATACCGAGTGAAGCCATGATGATAAACAAGACGACGATAGCCAGTGCAAACGGTAGCTCTACCAACGCGGTGATAAGCGCCATAAGGGCTACC
>JADGEC010000130.1:3996-8666 GCA_016744575.1 Sulfurimonadaceae bacterium
TACCGTAAAAGATGTACAGCGATTTGATACCACCCATCTTATCAGCGATACCACCACCGACTGGGCGAAGGATAGCTCCGGCAAAGATCGTCAATGCTCCGAAGTAACCCGCCATGACTTTGACGTTTTCCTCTGCTAACCAAGCCATACCGACATCAGCCATCTCGACAGAGTAGGTATCCATCAGATAGACTTTCATATAGCCTGCAAAACCTACAAATCCACCGAAGCTGATCGCATAGAAGAGACCAAACCACCAGGTATCTTTGTCTTTAAGCAGTTTTCCATAATCCTTTAGCTTCTTAGGGTTTGCTTTGTAGACTTCTTCAGGAGCATCTTTTGCCATAAAGAAGTAGGTCACAAAGATGATCGATGAGAGTACGGCACCTACAAGGAAGACACTTGCCCATCCCCAGATCTCAGCGATCTTTGGAGCAAAAAGGAAGTCGATGACAACACCGATATTACCCGCACCTGCAATACCGAGGACAATACCTTGAAGTTTAGGTGGGTACCACTGCCCGGCTTGTGGAAGTGCGACAGCAAACGATGCTCCCGCAAAACCCAGACCGAGTGCAACGACCAGCAGTTGGTTGTATGTGATGGTATCAGCTTGTAAGTAAGCAAAGAAAAGTGCCATGATGACGATTGCCTGTGATACTAAAGCGGTTCTCTTTGGGCCAAACTGATCGACGCCGAAACCCAATACGATCCGTAAAAGTGCACCTGAGAGGATAGGGAGTGAGAGCAGTGTCGCTTTCTCTCCTGCCGTCATCACAAAGCCTGTTACAGCCAGAGCCTCAGAGATCTCTGTAGAAAGTGGCCCGAGCATGGTCCACACCATAAATGAAAAGTCAAAATATAAGAAAGCTGCGAGTAGTGTTGGCCAGTGACCTTCACCTTTTAACGCTTTAAAGTTTGCCATATAGTCTCCTTGAAAAAGATCTTGTGATCTGTTGGAAGTATTGTAATATAGAACGTGCATATAATGTGCTACTTATTGATTAAATTATAATCAGTTTGTCCCATGGGGAAGAAAGACACTTTTTAGTCGTACTATTTTGAAGTAGCAGCGCTCTTTAACGCCTTAATATAGGGGGGTCTATCTTTGTAGGAAAGATCAGGTCAATGTGGTGATCTTAACTATATAGTAGTCATACGTTAAGAATATAGTAGGATATAAGTAGAAAAAAATAGCTACAGTGTTGATTATATGATTAAAAAGTAATCATAGTTTTGGACTTTTTGTTATACCATGACTATATAATACGGTGATATTTAATAGTGCATCACTCAGACGATGCGAGAGGCAAAGTAATGTCACAGACTCCTTTAGAGAGTTTTATAGACTATAAAGCTGATACCGGGATGCAGTGTGGTAATTACTCCATAGATATTCCTGAGCTGGGTAAAGATGAGCAGTACCGTTTCCACTTCGATGCGACGGCCTGTGTTGGATGTCGCTGTTGTGAAGTCGCCTGTAACGAGCAAAATAATAACCCTGCAGATATCAAATGGCGTCGGGTCGGTGAGATGGAAGGTGGTGTCTTCCCTGAAGCATTACAGCTGTTCAACTCCATGAGCTGTAACCACTGTGTAGACCCTGCCTGTCTCATCGGTTGTCCGACAGAGAGTTACATCAAGATCGAAGAGACTGGCATCGTCATCCATGAGGATGATAGCTGCATCGGCTGTCAGTACTGTACTTGGAACTGTCCTTACGGTGTACCGACTTACCACGAAGAGCGTAAGATAGTGACGAAGTGTCATATGTGTCATGAACGTCTGGATGAGGGACAGTCTCCGGCTTGTGTCCAGGCCTGTCCATCGGGTGCGATCATGATCGAGACCGTCAACGTGAAGGAGTGGATGGAAGGGGAGATGGACGAGCAGGGTAACATGCCTTTCTTGCCAGATGCCCGCATCACAAACTCCACTACCCGTTATACTTTGCCCGAGAACATGCCTGAACTGCTCCATGAAGCTGATGAACATCATCTCAAACCGGCACACCCTGAACTGCCACTGGTCTTTATGACCGTGTTGACACAGATATCTTTAGGTGCGTTCTTCGCCTTGATGATGGGAAATATGTTTAGTCTCTTTGGTCTGAGTTCACCTGACTCTATTATGGCAGCCATGGTGATGCTGCCCGCGGTCATTGGGCTGCCGCTTTCAGCTTTACACCTTGGACGACCTTTCCTGGCGATGACGGCGATGAAGAACATCAAGACTAGCTGGTTGAGCCGTGAAGCAGCTGCGCTGGGTGCGTTTACAGGCATGATGACACTGAACATCGTTTTATACTTCTTTGCTTTGCCGACACTCTTACATGTCATCTTTGAACTTATGACCTTTGGTGTCGGTGTCTACGGCATCTATGCCCAGTCGATGATCTACCGCATCAAAGCACGTCCGGCATGGGACCGTATGACTACCAACTTGAAGTTCTTCGGTGCGGGATACGTCGGTCTTCTTCTCTTTGCCTTGGTCGCACTGGTCGTGGGTGAGACCAGTGCGGTGATACCATTGATCGCTGCGGGTATGGTCATGGCGATGGCACAGGGCTTCTTCACTTATGAGGATAGACGTGCATTGATGATCATCGAGACAGACAAGTATGAGCTTGAACGTAGTGAACGGCTCTATAGCGAGTTATTCGAACGTCATGTCAAAGCCCGCTGGGCCTCCTTGGCTGCAGGTGCGATAGTACTGCCACTGCTTGTATTGGTCCTTGTCGCTGCCGGTGCTACAACTGCCGGGACAGTCGTGCTCTCTTTGAGCCTTCTTGTGAGTATGGGAAGTGAGTTCATAGACCGATTTTTGTTTTATAGTACAGTTGTCCCATTAAGCATGGCCGGATCGTTTTTCGCTGGCAAACAGCGTCATTAAGAGAGGTGTATGATGATTGAGAGATTAAAAGATTTTCTTGGCTTTGACATAAAAGAAGAGAAGTACAAACTCAGTAGTGACCCGGTCTTTGGTATGATAAGTGATGAGAAGAAGCCGGACAAATGGGTACTCTCCGCTTGTGGTTACTGTGGAGTAGGGTGTGGCCTCTATATCGGTGTGAAAGATGGAAAGGCGGTCTATACAAAAGGCGATCCGGCACACCCGGTAAACATGGGCACACTCTGTCCCAAAGGTCTGAGTGAGCATCAGATGATAGATTCGCCTGACCGCGTCTTTCATCCTAAGATCCGTAAGAACGGTGCGTTCGTTGATGTGAAGTGGGATGAGGCTTATCGTAAAGTGAGTGACAGCTTCAAGAAGGTCGCAAACGAACATGGTCCTCAGGCTGTGGGTATCATCTCTACGGGACAGATGCTGACCGAAGAGTTCTATACTCTCGGAAAACTGGCGCAGTTGGGTCTTCAGACGAACAATTTTGATGGCAATACGACACTCTGTATGGCCTCTGCGGTCATGGGTTACAAACAGTCACTGGGTTCAGATGGCGCCGTAGGGAGTTATGAGGACTTTGAAGAGGCGAATGTCATCTTGCTTATCGGAGCGAACATTGCAGACAACCATCCTATCTTGAAACTGCATATTGCTAAAAACAAGAAGAAGCCAAAGATCATCGTCATCGATCCGCGTCAGTCAAAGACTTCACAGATGGCCGATATCTTTGTCCCCATCAAGCCCAGGACCGATCTGGCCCTCTTTAACGGACTTGCCTACATCATCTTGGAGCAGGGGTGGGAGGACTTCGAGTATATCAAGACAAAGACTAATGGCTTTAGCGAACTGAAAAGACACCTGCAGGACTATCCGCCACAAGAGGTAGCCAACATCACCGGTATTGATGTGAAGACCCTTTATGAACTGGCCCGTCAGGTCGCTAATGCAGATGCGGCGCTTTCGGCATGGACAATGGGTGTCAATCAGTCCTATATGGGAACCGATACGGTCAGTGCCATCATCAACCTTCACCTTCTCACGGGTCAGATCGGCCGTCCGGGTGCCGGACCGTTCTCCATTACCGGACAGTGTAATGCTATGGGGACACGCGAGACCGGTTTTACCTCTTCGCTACCGGGATATCGGAACTTTGGTGATGAAGCTGCGAGAGTGGAGTATGCTAACATCGTCAATGTCCCGCTGGAACGGGTACCGACGGAGCGTGGATATAAGTATGCGGAGATCATTGATGCTATTGATCGAGGTGAGATCAAAGCACTCTGGATAGTCGCGACCAACCCTCTGGTCAGTTTTCCTGACCAGGAGAAGTTACGTAAGACACTGGCTAAACTCGACTTATTGGTCGTTCAGGACGCTTTTATGAGTGATACGGCTCAGATAGCCGATGTCGTCTTCGCTGCAGCGACCTGGGGCGAGAAGGAGGGGACCTACACCAACTCTGAGCGACGGGTCAATCGAGCCAATAAAGCAGTCGAACCTGAGGGTAGCGCGAAAAGTGACTTTGATATCTTCGTAGAGTTCAGCGACTATTTTCAAGGTGTCAAAGCACTTCTTTATCCGGAATGGACAAGACCTATCGATGCCTTTGATGAGTGGAAAGAGGTGAGTCGTGGGCAGCTTTGTGACTACTCAGGCATCACCTATGAGCTGCTTGAACAAGAGGGCGGCATACAGTGGCCGTGTAATGAACAGTTTCCCAAAGGACAGAAACGGCTCTATACCGAAGAGATCCCGTTCAGGACAAA
>JADGEC010000222.1 GCA_016744575.1 Sulfurimonadaceae bacterium
CGTTGACACCCACGTCTTTCGAGTCGCGCACAGACTGGGCCTTAGTGATGATACTACAGCGACTAAGACAGAAGAGACACTAGTACGAAAGTTCAAGACAGAGCTACATCAGCTGCATCAGGGTATGGTACTTTTCGGTCGTTACATCTGTACAGCACAGAACCCAAAATGTGACAGTGACTGCTTTTTGACGGAGTTCTGTAAGAGCAAAAAGAGCTATAAAGCGAAATGACCTGTCAAAGAGTCCTATTCATATTTAGGAACAGGACCAATATGATAGTTGCGGGAAGATGGCACCCTTCATAGATGCCAAATAGTAGTGACTAGGTATATCATACTAAAAGATGAGACTTACTGTTTGAATGGTCCACAGACCAAAGCTCGTCTTACACCAGCTGTCAGGCTGTCCAATCCTTCTACCACTTTTTCTCTCTCGATCAGCACATCCGTGATCTGACTAGAGTATTTGATGGCACTCTCTCTCATCATGCCCAACATCGGCCAACCCCACAATGCTGAGATAGTGACTTCCTCTTTTATGAAATGAGGTTCTGTCAGGAATGTACAACTAAGAACGGACTCTACAGCACTTCTATTGGTCTCACTTCCACCTACAAGGTCGATGACGACTGAGCCTTTAGGGATCACTCTTTTTAAATGGTCATTACTTACTAGGTAAGTGATACCCCTTAGGCTCCGTGGCAGTTCTGCACCATTTACGACCAGATCGACATCTTGTAACCAAGAGTCGATATTCTCTTTTGTCGTATGGGTACGACCTAAGACATTGATGTTTTTGAAGCCTTGATCATAGATCTCATGCATCGCACCTCGTGCTACATTACCGTAACCCAATACCACGACCTTTGCTTCACGAACATCCAGATCAGGTTTGTTCTCTCTCAGTAGTTTTATCCCATACCTGGCCCCGGCCTGTCCCGTCTCATGAAGACACTGAATACGACGCAGACCGAATTCCATAGGAGGATGTGTCTCTCTGTAATCAGCGATAGCGACATCTCCTCTTTCAAGTTCGAATCCATGAAGGTCAAAAAGATGAGAACCGGCCTCTTTTAAGCGTTCTCGCAGGCCATGAGGATCATCAAAGCTCTCGCTGTCATAAAAGTAGAGAGTCTCGCTGCCGGTCTCCTGCAGCTCTTCAAACTTTACGTCTTTATGGAGCATGTTTAGTGACCGGGGATCACGATTGCCTGCTCGTCTTACCGCACCGGCCAACTTCTCATTTCGACCTATAACAAACACTTTAAGGTCTCCGATAGTCTGCTCTTCGATAAACTCTTTTAATGCTTCAGCCATCGCAGCACGCGCCAATATCTGTTCATCCGTCTGCACTTTTGGAGATTCCTGGATCTCTTCCATGGCTATGACGTTTATCTGACTATCTTCAAGCATCTTCGCTCTATCAGGAAAAGAGTGGAAATGTGCCATACAAAAGAGTGTACAACCTGTCTTCATCTCCGATATAGAGGCTAAAGATGGACCTTTGAACTTAATGATCATATCTTTGTCTTTATATATCTCATCAGCGCGCTGCATCACTGCACCGTTTTCAAGATACTCATCATCTTCAAAATCTACGCCCAGACCTGCGCCATACTCGACAAATACGTTCACTCCGGCAGTGGTCAATCTTCCGACATCTTCCGGGGTCAAAGCGACTCGTTTCTCTAATCCACCAGGGTTTTCAGGAGATTCGATCTCTTTGACTAAAGCGATATCTTTGAATACAATCGATAATTTTTCCACTATGATCCTTTTACTGTTTTAGAGGTGCCTTTTATTAAGCAGGAGTCTATCACTCTATTGATTATGACATGATGAAAAGTAGCAAGATCTTGAGGGAATCGTAGTACTATTTGAAGAGTCTCTATCAATGATCTGGATGTAAGAAGAGTTTTTTAGAGAAGCAGGAGTCTGTTTTTGATCATCTGTATTGATCTGGGATCACTGCATGGAGAACAGCGACCTCTTTGGAATGTCTATATTATTCAGGTAGACAGACTGCTTTGATATCCATAGCAAATCCGATCTCCACATCACTCCAGGTCTTTCCCTGATGCAGGTCAAAACAGGCTTTATTGATAGAAGCCAATGCGT
>JADGEC010000131.1 GCA_016744575.1 Sulfurimonadaceae bacterium
GAAAGATATATAGTATTCCTGTTATATTTTGATAAATATATAACATTATATAATTATTTACGTTATAATACTTAAAATCACTATGAAAAGGACGGGGTATGGATAAGATCGGTGTAGTAATATTAAATTATAAAAACTATGATCTGACCAATGATGCTATTACGTCACTAGTCAATAGTAAGTTTGATGACTCTACGGTATTAGAGTTTTATATAGTCGATAATCGCTCAGAGAACGACTCGTTAGAAGAAATGAAAAAGTTTGTATCTAAAAACTCATTTGATAAAGGAAATGAGTTCCACTTTATACAGAGTAACATTAACGGGGGGTATGCGAAAGGCGTCAATCAGGGCATACGAAGTGCTGTCTCTAATGGATGTGATTATATAGCAACGGTCAATCCTGATATTACGGTAAAAGAAGATTCGATAAATGAACTTCATAGAAGCTTGAAAGGTTCTGATTACGGCATAATGGGCCCAAAGATCTATGACAAAGAGGGAAATATTGATAGGACCTGTGCTAGAAAAGAGCCCACTTTAGGAGTGTATTTTTTTTGTACAGGTCTTTTTAATAGACTTTTTCCAAATAATCATTATATTAAAAAGCACTATATAGATATTGAAAATGTTCATAAAAGTATTATAGATGTTGATATAGTCAGTGGGGCTTTTATGTTATTTAAACGCAGTGCATTGATAGAGATCGATTATTTTGATGAAAACACTTTTTTATATAATGAAGAAATGATTATCTCTGAAAGATTGAAAATGAAGAATTATAAAACAGGTGTCAATACAAAGAGTTTTGTTTATCATCTTGGAGGGGGAAGCTCAACTAATCTTAAAACTGCATCATTTTTATATAGGGAACTTTTAAAA
The DNA here is from genome assembly GCA_016744575.1 of Sulfurimonadaceae bacterium. Taxonomy (GTDB): domain Bacteria; phylum Campylobacterota; class Campylobacteria; order Campylobacterales; family Sulfurimonadaceae; genus BB26. The sequence continues at coordinate 882 of JADGEC010000131.1, forward strand.
AGTTCAGAGTATTATTTAAGTAGATATAAAAAATATCCATTGTTGATGATAAAATCTATTGTCTTATATAGAAGATTTTCTTATATACTGATATATTTATTCAAGAAGTATGGCTATGTACACATTAAGGTCGATAGCTACTCGCGCCCAGAATAGATCTGAGAAGGGATCAATTCGCGAAGCCCTGATGATACTGGCTTCAGAGATAAGGATAAGTCTGATGCTATTGTCTTTGATAGTATGAACTTGGAGTCGACAAGACTTCTCTTGTTTGATAAGTCCAAGCTCTTTAGCTTTCTTATAGCCCAATCATGTTAGATAGTGCTATGTCTAAGTGTCTTCGCTAAAGCGTTGTTCTCATCCTTAAGCTTTTCCAGCATTAGCTAAGAACTTCTTCCAGTTCTGGATGGTCTTGGCTGTTACGTTGTATTATGTCATTAGTTGGTTGATCGTCTGCTCCTCTTTGAGAAGCTTCAGCACCACTTTCGTCTTCTGCTCTGCCGTATAGGTCTGATCCTTCTTCCTGCTTCTCTTTATCGTATAGCTATTTTGATCTTTTAGGAAATAGATCTTGATGAATGCTTGTTCAAGGTTCCCAGGCTATTATCCCCCTTACCGTTAGATAAAGAGGAGGTCAACAGTTTTGTCTGTTTAGGTCTTGTCGAGAAGAGTTTTTTAGCGTATGATAACGACCAGGAACTGGTAGTGCTCCATTTTTTCTTGATATACACAAAAAAGAAGAAATAGCCGGGTCAAAGTAAGGGAGAGTCTCATGAGTCGTATACTTATTCTTATCTATGGAGTGTTCTCCTACGTAGTGGGTCTTGCGACACTTTTATGGTTCATCATCTTTATTGGACCATGGGACATACTTCCCATACACATCGATTCTGGAGCTTCCCAGTCTCTTGGTCTGGCCTTATCTATAAACATCGCTCTAGTCACACTGTTTGGCTTACAGCACTCTGTCATGGCTCGCCCAGCGTTTAAGACAAAGCTGTTAAAGCTCATCCCTGAAGCTATGGAACGTAGTACCTATGTACTTCTCTCTGGAGTCGCGATGGCTCTCATCTCTCTTTATTGGCAGCCGATCGATGGCTTTTTATGGCAAGTCGAAGATGAGATAGTCCGAGCTCTGCTCATTGCAGGTTTTATCTTTGGATGGGCCTTTTCGACACTGGCTACTTTTTTGATAAACCACTTTGAGCTTTTTGGACTGCAGCAGGTCTATTTTAACCTTCGAGACAGAGCAGAGGCCTCTCCCTCTTTTGAAGAGCGCTATTTTTATAAGATCGTGCGTCATCCCATACAGTTAGGTGTGCTGATCGGCCTCTGGTCGACTCCCGAGATGTCCATGAGTCATCTAATGCTTTCCGTCACGTTAAGCATCTATATCTTTATTGGTCTTTATTACGAAGAGCAAGACCTGGTAAGTACTTTGGGTAAAGAGTATGAAGGCTATCAGCAGCGTGTTGGTATGATCTTTCCATTTAGAAGATGATGGGTCTCGTTAGTCATGCAAATATGAATTTTTTAGAAGGTCCACCATGCCGACAGATATGATCAGTGACTATTTGACATGCTTAAAAATAAACGATCCAGTTACGACTATGTACGATGTGCAGCTATTGATAAAAAGACATATAGCAGCGTTTGCATTCACAAGTATCCCTGTTCTTTTTAAAGAGGAACTATCTTTAGACCTTGCACAGATAATAAATAAGATCGTCACAGAGAGACGGGGCGGTTACTGTTTTGAGCATAACAAACTGATGTATGAAGTCTTAAAGGCTTCCGGTTTTGAGGTAAAAGCACTGTTTGGTCGTGTCTTGCTAAATAGAGATATCACTGTGCCCAAGACGCATCGCGTCACGCTTTTGACTTATGAGGGTGAACGCTATCTTGTCGATGTCGGTTTCGGTTATGACTCACCAAGTATGCCCATCAAGTTTGGCTCTATCCCTACAACCACACATCTGGGTAAAAACTATAGAGTCAAAGCGTATGAAGATGGTCGTTATGAACTCCAGATCTTAGCAGATGAAAAGCCTTTCACTCTCTATAGCTTTGATCTTCATGATTATAATGAAGCGGATTTTGAGGTGGGCCATTTTTACTCTCATAAGCATCCTAAGGCGATCTTTGTCAATAACCTAGTTATCTCCAAGATATTGGAAGATGAGATCCGGACACTGGTGAATGGTGATTACAGAAAGATATCTTCGAGCGGTGAGATGGCGATATCTATAGATAGTCAGGAGCATCTAAAAAGTGTTTTAGAGAGCGATTTTGATTATCCTATAAAAGTAGACGAACTCAAGTCTTTGTATGAGAGGTTTGTAATAAATAGGTCATTAGATGATAAAAAGCCTATAAAAGACGATAAGGAGTAAGATGTATACCCCAGAAGCATTTAAGATCGATGATGAAGCGATGATCCATACGTTTATAAAAGCCAACTCATTTGCGACTCTCATCGCGACGATAGATAACAGGCTAGAAGTGACACATCTACCGATCGATCGTCTTCAGGATGGAAGATATTACGGACATCTTTCCAGAGACAATCCACTTTCGACAATCAAACGTGGAGCAGAAGTCTGCGTCGTCTTTACTGGCCCGCATGCCTACATCTCGCCAAATATGTATGCCTCAGAATTTAATGTCCCGACATGGAACTACAGTGCAGTCCACTGTTATGGGAGAGTCGAGTATATGGAAGATGAAGTAGAAGTCTGGGAACGGTTTCATGGAGTCGTAGGGCGTTATGAAGGAGAAGAGGGCTGGCAGCTTCCGGATGAGGAGAAGTTTCAAGCGCTTAGTGAGTATATCCGATTTTTTGAGTTTAAGATCGATACGATAGAAGCAAAGTTCAAATTTAATCAAAACAAGTCAGATGAAGATATACAGAGTGTCATCGGCAGTCTAAGAGATGTAGGGAATGCGAAAGCCGCAGACTTTATGGAGCAGGTGACAGGTAAAAGACATCTGAGGGAGTAGAAAACTCTCCTCTCGTTTAGCTGCTATTGATACGCTGCTTTAATCTTTCCAGCTTACGATCTTATGCCCTTTGATGGCGTAGAACAAGATGAAGAGATAACAGATGATGCCGAGGCTGTAAGCTAACTGGATATTGTCGTTGATGTGCGCTATCTTTCCAAAGATCAGAGGTAAGATGGCACCGCCGGAGATCGCCATGATGAGTAGGGCACTTCCTTGGGGGGTGAACTTGCCGAGACCATCGAGTGCCAGTGGCCAGATGGAGGGCCATACCAGTGCATTTGCCAGTCCAAGAAGGGCCACGAAAGTCAATGAGTCCGGAAGAGGAGGGATGCCTGACCATCCCCAAAGGGCCATAGCTATGGCACTGCTTTCAGTGGAGCTAAAAAGTATACCGGCTATAAAAAGCATGCCAGCAAGTGCGGAGCCCATCAGTGCCTGTTCCTGTGAGATATAACGGGGGATGCCTACAACACCTATGATGTAACCGATGACCATAAAGACCATGGTATAAGATGTCAGTGAAGCAAAATCGGCAACGCCGAGATCTTGACCGTAAAGTCCGATGGTGTCTCCCGCGATGACCTCGATGCCGACATAAGCAAAGAGGGCAATGGCACCGAGGATAAGACGTGGAAAATGTAAGATAGAGGTCTGTGTGACACTGTGAGTCGTCTCCTCCGCTTCAAAATCGAGTTCCGGTAGAGAGGAGAACTTCACTAGGGCAATAAGCGCGGCCAGGACGGCTGCCATATAGAGGTAGGGGATGATAAGCCGTGAGGAGAGTTCACTGATCTGTGCTTCATCCATCGAGCCTTCTGTGAAGTCACTCAGACCGGAGAGGACTACCGCAGTAAATATCATCGGGACGATGACACCCGCACCTTTGTTGATAAGTCCCATGATGCTGATACGCATGGCGGCACTCTCTTTTGGGCCGAGGTAAACGACGTAAGGGTTGGAAGCTGTTTGCAAGACTGTAAGACCAGTACCGAGGGTAAACAGGGCCAGCAGGAAGATCCAGAACTCCGTACTTAGTGCAGCCGGGATGAAGAGTAGGGCGCCGACGACCATGATCGCCAGACCTATCGCCATTCCGTCTCTATAGCCATAACGCTTGAGTAGTGAGGACATCGGTAGTGCCATCACTGTGTAGGCGATGTAGAAGGCAAAGGTGACAAAGAGTGCTTGAAACTCATTGAGTTCACAGATGATCTTTAAAAAGGGTATCAGTGAGCCATTAAGCCATGTGACAAAACCAAAGATAAAGAAGAGAAGCCCGATGATGATCATCGGGACAAGGTTGGAAGACCTAGTGGTCGAAGGCTGCATATCAGCTCCTTTGGACGGTCGATAGATATTTGGCTACAGCGTCTTCGTCATTGGTATGGGGCAGGACGATATCGGCTGCCTGTTTGACTTCGTCGATGGCATTTTGTACAGCGATAGCGGTCCCGGCAAGCTCAAACATCCCCAGATCGTTGATGTTGTCGCCAAAGACAGTGATCTCTGAGAGCTCGAGTTCCAGATAGTCACTGACTGTCTGTATCCCACTTGCTTTATCGGCAAGAGGGTTTAGGATGGTCAGAAAATAACTGTTGAGATAAGCCTCAGGAGCGAGTTTGAGTTCAAGTGTATCGCCAAAGACAGTTTGTAGATGTTCTGTCAATGGACGCAGGATGGACTCATCACCCATATAGACGATCTTGAAGTTCTCTTGCATCGCTTCGATGTTCTTATGTTCTACGAGATTATCATCACCCTTGTACCTCTCAAGTAGTCTGCTCTGGACCTCATTGTGCTGTGAAGGGTAGATGAAGGCTTCGTTAAGATCATGGTCTCTAAGTGAGAGGATAAAAGGGTAAAGCTCAAACTTTACCCCCTCAGAGATCACCGCGTCACTGATCTCTTTATTTAGCAGTTTCATATCGATGATCTTCTTCTCTTGAGAGACGATAAGGGCACCATCAAGTAGGACCATCGGTGCATTGATATGCAGCTCTTTTAAAAATGCGGCACTCTTAAGATAACTTCTTGCAGTCGCTACCGTTAAGATGGCCTCGTTAGTTTTTGCGTTCCAGATCTTCTGCGTGAAACTGCTGATGCTGAGATCACTGCGAAGAAAGGTGTGGTCGAGATCGGTGATAAAGGTGTGTCGCATCAGTTTAGACTCATAGTGTCAATCAAAGGTCACATCTTCATAACGATCGAAGACCCATGTCGCAACAGCCTCTTTCTCATCCGCATCGAGTTCGCCTTTTTGTGAAGGCATGATGCCAAAGCGTTCGATGGCACCGGCATGACACATGCTGTAGTCAAGACTTGGATTGTCGATGTAGTCTTTGATAAAAGCGATGATGACCCGGCGTTTGACATCGTCATCATCGTCGGTGATGAGCACGTTCTCTTTAAGTCTATTTGAGACCTCTACCATCGGTGGTGCTTTGAGGGTCTTAAATATCTTCATGGTCTCCTGTTTACTTATCAATTCGACGTGGCACTGCATACAGTGCTTTTTATAGACGGCGTAGCCATCAGCTCCAAAAAGTACAGCAGAAAGGGAGAGCAGGGCGATAAAAGATCTCATAAGGGTCCTTTTTTTGATCAGAGAGTATAACGTAAATAATTAGGAAAAGTAGTGGTGGTGTTAGAAGATAGAGATGGCTTGATGTTCCTAGGCAACTACTATTAAGTCAAGAGAAGGATCATTGCTCGGTTTGGAATCGGAAGGCTCTGCCTCCGCAGTTCGGGAGTCATAGTTGAGAGTGCCAAGGGTTAGCACTCCTAAGACTCTCCGTTTCCGAAGAGACTTTTAATGGTATTGTATTTCTGGTCTAACCCGGAAACATCACTGAGCCAAGACGGACCATATTTGATCCTGAGGCGATGGCGAGTTCAAAATCGCCGCTCATGCCCATGGAGCAGATGGTGGCATCATCAAGCTTGTCGAAGATATGGCGTGTATCTTCAAAACTCTTCTGGATAAGTCTTTTATCTTCACTATGGGCGCCAATGGTCATCACCCCTTTAAGGTTGATGTTTGGACATTCCTCTTTTATCTGCGCATAGATATCAGCTGCACTTACAGGAGAGACACCTGATTTTGTCTGTTCTTTGGCTGTGTTGATCTGCAGCAGTGTGTCCATGACCTGGTCCGCTCCTGCCAGTCGTGTCTGCATAGCCTGAGCCAGCTCAATAGAGTCAAGGGACTGGAACAGGAACGGGTCAAGTGAGATAAGCTGATTGATCTTGTTCTTTTGCAGGTTGCCGATGAAGTGCCACTCCAGTGGAAGGTCTATAAGTGTCTCACTTTTACTTTTGAGCTCTTGCACCTTGTTCTCACCGAAGGCACGCTGGCCAATATCATAGAGTCCCTGTACCGCTTCAGTAGTACTGTATTTGCTCACGGCCACTATCTTGACGATATGGTGTGCGTTCACTTTAAAACGTGCTTGTTCGATGCGGTCTATGATATGGTCTATATGTATCTTGTAGGCTATCTGGTCCATGGTATCTATCCTAATAGTCGATTAAAGTCATTATAGAGCCCAAGGCTCATCAGTCCAAGAAGGAGTACCCATCCAGCGACAGTCAGGCGTATGAGTACCTCTTCACTTGGGGCATGGCGGGTGATAAGCTCATACAGGTTGAACATGATATGTCCACCATCAAGTGCGGGGATAGGCAGCAGGTTTAGTACTCCCAGGTTGACAGAGATCAGTGCCGCAAAGAAGAAGACACTCATCCAGCCAGCCGCACTGGCTTCAGCCGTGATCTGCACGATGCTGACGACACCACCAAGCTCTTTTGCGGGCACTGCGCCAGTGACCAGTTTCTGAACACTGGTGAAGATCAGTTTTGATGCCTGCAATGTCTCGGCTGCTGCGTAGTCAATGGTGTCGAAGAAGCCAAGTTCAAGCTGATGGGAGACACCAGCAGCCCCGATGCCGACCATACGTCTCTGAATGGTCTCATTAAACATGTTCTTAGTCTCACTCAGGCGGGGGATGACAGTGATGTACTCCAGCATCCCATTACGGTCTATCTGTAGCTCGATACTGCCTCCGGACTCCTTGATGAGTTCAGACATCGCTTTCCATGTCGTTATTTCCTGTCCATTGATGGAGAGGATCATATCGTTCTCCTGAAGGCCAGCTTCGGCAGCAGGAGAGTCTTCTACTATCTGACCGACGACAGGGGAGAGTACCTGTGGACCACCCAGGCCGATAGCGAGGTAGAGAAAAAAGGCGAGTACGAAGTTGGCTGCAGGGCCGGCTAAGAGTATGAAGATACGCTGTACGGGTGTCTTGGAGTTATAACTGTCGGTGTCTTCGCTGATCTGTGCCGGGTCCATGTCATCTTGGCCCTTCATCTTGACGTAACCACCAAGGGGGATGGCAGCTATACGCCAGTCTGTGTCCAACCAGCGAAAGCCGGCGATCTTCTTACCAAAACCGATACTGAAGACTTCGACATAGACACCCATCAGACGAGCTGCGGCGTAGTGACCGAGCTCATGAAAGAATATCAGTGCTGAGAGTACTGCAAGGGAGATCAACCAACTCATGTACGTTCCTTAAAGGCCCGTCCGAAACCGGCAAGGTATTCATAACCGGAGTAGAGCGTCAGTGCGACGGCAAACCAGAGCAGGGCATCGCCATACGGCCAGTGCATCATCAAGAAACCGATAGCGATCATCTGTGCGACAGTCTTCACTTTTCCGGCCCATGATGCACTCACATCGATGCCTTCACTCATAGCC
>JADGEC010000016.1 GCA_016744575.1 Sulfurimonadaceae bacterium
CCCATAGAGTGCTCATACTCCAGCTGCAGTCCCTGATACCGCTCTTCACGCTGGTGAAAAGCTTTGATCTGCTCGCATCTATCTACCAGCGCTCCTTTAAGCATTTCCATCAGCCCACCTCTTTATCATCCGGAGCCTCTTCGACCTCTTTTCCAACACCACGACTTTCTGCAGGGATGTCTTTACGGTACTTCTTCTCTCTAAACGACGGTGTCTTGAGTGTTCCGTTCTTAGTCCCAAGCTTATAGAGCTCATCATTCAGGAAATGCTCTTCAAACTCAGTCGTATAAGGCATATCCCAGGTGATGCAGCCGATGCTCGGACAGATGGCCGCACATTGCGGATCATCAAAGATACCGACACACTCGACACACTTCTCCGGTTGGACATAATAACGGCTCTCACCGGTAGGATTGCTCATGTCATCCACGATCGCATCGACCGGACAGTTTTGCAAACAGGCATCACAGGTTATACAGGTATCATCAATGATCACAGACATATTCTTTCCTTTTTTTGAACGCTATTTTATTTTTTATCATTCAGACTTGGGTCGACTTTCGGCCATCCATCTGTAGCCTGTCAAAGTCAAGACAAGTGAACACCCTATGAGCTATAGACCAGTCTCTCTTTTCTCTTAGGGATTATAAAGTCTAAGTGTCTCACCGACACTGATGTTCTTTTCACGCTCCGAGAGCGCAACACTTTCTCTATAAGGTCTCGGTGCCACGACTGGGGAGAGGAGACCTTTTTTCTTATGTACACGAAGGACATAATCATTACTTTCTACAAAGTGATGATTAAAGGGTTCCGTATAGGGCATGTCCCAGATGATGCATCCCTCTGTCGGACAGACATCCGCACATTTTGGGACAGCTGCATCGACACACTCGATGCACTTCTCAGGTTTGACATAGGTGTACTCGCCATTAGCGAGTGGTGAGTCATCTGCGCTGACGATGGCCGTTGCAGGGCACTCCTCTATACATGCATCACAATTAATACATAGGTCTGTGATCAAGACTGCCATCAGCCAGTTCCTCCATCTATTAGATCATCACTCATAAAGGCATACCCCCGGCTTTATAGTAGATGCGTAACAACCATGGTGCGGGGTTGTCGTTCAACATCGCCTGGAGCTTGCCTATCGCATCCATGATCTTCTCATCTTCAGCGGCACGCACCGGGTAGATGCCCGCAGACTGGACCATCTTTGACGCTTTGGGTCCGATCTGTGAACAGTACATGATATCCGCCGCTTCGATACAGCCGATCTTATAGGTTAGTTTCTCGTGCTCCGCCTCGATCTCCTGCGAACTCCCGATCTCCTCGATCAGGCGGTGACTATCTTTGTCTACATCGTAAAGATAAAAACGCTTGGCCCAGCCAAAATGCTGATCGATATGTTCACCGTCTTTCGAAGCGAATGCGATATTCATCCGTTTCTCCTAGAAAGAGTCTAAGACGTTAGCGCGGGCCTGACGTATATCAAGCGTGATCTCATCCATAAATGGCTGCGCTTTGACAGTTGGCAGCATCAGCCCTTTTTTCTTATGTTCACGGATCTTATAAGCCCCTGTCTCGTTGCCATCAGCATAATAGTCAGTGAAGTCCACTACAAACGGTAAGTCCCAGACGATAGAGCCTTCAGTCGGACAAGCCTCTGCACAACGTGGGGTATCGGCATGACCGACACACTCCACACATGATTCTGGTTTCACGTAGAAACGCTCTCCCTCATGCGGGTTTCTATCGCTATCATCTGCCAAGATGGCAGCGACCGGGCACTCCGGTGCACATGCGTCACAGTTAATACACTCTTCAGTTATCATTACGGCCATATTCTCTCTCCTTGATTGTTATAAGTGAGGATTTGCATAAGTCGTTCTCAACTTGGTAGAGCCGGTTCGATATTGATATCGATGCCGCGTAAAAGCATAGTCGCTCGGCATCCAGGCTCCAGTCCCAGGTTCTCATAAGCACTGGAGGTGATCAGTGAGACGACACTTCCGACATCACTCTCAAGGGTCAACTCACACAATGAAGCATTTTCACGTACCTCTTTAAGCGTAGCAGGTAAAGCGTTCTCGATGGAGATCTTTCCCGGGCACTCTTTACTGATGGAGACCGATGCTTCCCTAAAGGTACATGTGATCTTATCTCCTATCTCCAGCCATCCAGGGATCTCCGACTTGATAAGTCGGATAACAGTATCACCACTGTTCACATATATATAGGAGACTACATCCATTCTTTCGATCACGTCCACCGTTGCGGAGATCTTGTTCATAACGACCCTTCTTTACATCAGATACAAAATGACATTTTTGTCGATCAATGTCTCAAAATGGTCAAGCAACATGTCAGCGGTCGAAGTCGACCCCAGATGACATCCCGAACAGGCTCCCAGATAGTTCAGCCACAGCTGCGGTGTCTCGCCAGGAATATAGTTGACCAGTTCAATACCGCCACCATCCACAGCAAGGGTAGGACGGACCTTCTTCTCTATCATATCCTGTACCAGTGCGATCTGTCGGGCATCGTCAAGCAAACGAAATGGCTCGTTTATCACTGTTTCGACCCCGGCATTCGAGACATAGGTGATGATCTCCTGTGCCTGAGAGTCATTGTTATGTGCGGCCGTGATGAGATAACGCATAGCATCAGCCATCTTGCCTTCTTGCCTAAATGCCATTCCCGCTTTTACCTGTGCTTCGACCTGTCCAAGATCAGCTGCACGTTTAAAATAGTCATTTGCCTTCTCAAGGTCGATGTCGCCGCCCATCCCTTTCTCATAATAGAGTCCAAGACTGTGAAGGGCATGGCTGTTGTCCAGGGCTGCCGCCGCTTCAAACCATGTCAACGCTTCACTATCGTCCTTCTCGCAACCGTTACCCTTCATACGCATCAGGGCCAGGTTTACCATTGCCTGAGGGTTGTCAGTCGCATCGTCTTCAAAGAGTCTGTAAGCCTCACTGTATTGCTTAGCCTCATACGCGGCTATCGCTTTATCGAATGTCGTCATCATCTTCTCTTCTCTCCTTTTATGTTCTTCTAGTCGTTCATAAGCATCGTCTCTGGCTTCCTCAAAAGTGTCACCGATGCCTTTAATCTCAGGAAAGTCTACGAATACGGCCATACAGCCATCACCATCCTCATTCGAGAACCCATAAAGATCGAGTTCATGATGTGTCATGAGCAGACTCCTTCTCACCCAGGATATGCAAGTGGTGTTCTAGAGCTTAGAACCAATCTTGCATATCTCCCAGTAGAGATATCTTTATGTAGGAGGGACGCATACATGACTGAGACAGTCACCCATGAGATGGAGCAGATCCGGCTGATGATCGCAGATACCGTAGCCAAGCGTAATGTCATCAAGAACGAGATGCAGGAGTGGTATGACCGTTTTCCAGGTGAACGTTTTGAAAAGACCAGAGAACTTATCGTCATCGACAACGTACTCTCAGAACTTGATTCTCACTATAAACAGCTTTGGGATTTTCATAACAGTCCAATAGAAAGCGCTTGATGGCAGAGGCGTATCGTACCAAGGGCAGACTCGTAAGTGATGCCAGACACGTCCAACAGTACCGTCCCTATCCTTGAGAAAGACAATTTCCAAGCAGATGAACCGCACTGGCGTCGTATCAGTAAGAACACGATCAGTCTGTTTCAGGTCCTCATCGACCTGGTCTACAGCGTCTAGCGATGACTAAGGAGATGGTGACTATAAAGTTTCAGAAGATATTAAATAATGAAGCAGAGGACCGGGATGCCGTTCTTGACATCCTCTATATGAACTAAGACAAACACATACATAAAGGAGAACAGATGGATACTGATATGATAAGAGCTAAACTGATAAAGCATGCGCGAAACGCATTTGAGACAGCCTGTACACTACGAGACGATGAACGCATAGAGGTCTATCTGCATGAAGAAGTCCCAAAGATCTCTGATGTACTCAATGAGAGTGATAATATCGTCTATGGCCCAAACCGACAGCTTTGCTACCAGGTCTATGGCCATGACTATCTCGAAGAAGAGATAGTCACGTGGATAGACTACGCCCGAGTCATCAAGCAACCCACTGATGAGGCTCCGATGCCCGAACCGACCGACATCGAGATCTCCATCCGCGAACTCATCGACGAGATCGCACAGAAGCTTGGCGCTCCTCGTGACGTCATCAACTCCTATGAGGTCTTCGCAAATCTGCCTATGGACCTGCTAGGGACTATAGAACAGAAGATCATCGAGTACTGGTGGAACGGTGATGCCGAAGAAAATGGAAAGATACTTGCCACTGCGCAGATCGATGAGGCACTGGAAGCACTATAGACTAGCTAGTCTGGCAATATCCATGATCCTATAAGAACCACTGTTCAGCATTGATGTGATAACCGTATGCCTTGTGCTATATAGTTTACGAATGAAACTCCAACCGACCCAAGGGTCGGGGAATTACTCCCAAAAAGATTAAAAAACATACTACCCACTGCACTATTTGCTGTGTAGAAAAAAATTCAAATGGAAGTGGCTTACAATATAAGTGGTCTTGATGGAATCGATAGTGAAGTTGAGCCAAACAAGTATCTGCCTTTTCACTATTTGCGAGAAAAGCTGTTCGAATCATTCAAATCGTAGATATATGTAGCACCTTTGAACAAACTCTTTTTCATCACAATAAAAAGAAATAGGTAAATAGGTAAAAAACATATTTTTTAGTGGGCATTTAGCTGGAAAAAGATGCCCGTATTCGGCCCATTTGTTGTCGCTTGTGGGCATATTAAACTCTCTAAGTCCCTATAAATAGAGCTTATACCTTCGCTGGTAGCGTCGAGGTCAGCGGTTCGATCCCGCTATGCTCCACCACGTCAAATAGGCACTTTCAAGCCCTTTTAGAAATCCCATTTTTTTCTACTGTCACCATAATCGAATGATGCTGTATCTATTTCCAAGTGCTCTTCACCTATAGAACCACTATATGTAGTCATATCCTGCTCTTTATACTCTTTCAGTAAAGTTGTAATACTGGACTTGGTCAGCAATAGCATTGAAAAACTTTGTACTCCAGATATCCAAAGATAAAGGGTATAAGTCTTCTTGACGATCAGGCTCAATAGGTTGTGAGACATTTATCACATTGGTCATCAAGGATAAAGGCCAACCTATCACTTGACAAACCCAAACAACCACAACGGTACTCTGTTCTCAAATCCGACCTCGATGTCATCAGACACGACATAGCTATCAGGTATATCTTTTATCTGCTCAAACCCTTTGTTCTTACCGCCTATCTCCACCGTATATCTCTCGTCTATCAACATATCACCTTTGTCCACATAGTTCAAAGTGTGTCGACTTCCAAGCATACTGGCAAAATAGGTCTCTCTGATAGTCCCTTTATCACTTTGCAAACAGAGTGCTCCAAACAGGTTGGTATTGGCTAAATAGAGCTTATCTGGTTTACGGATCGCTTTGAAACGTTTTGCCTCATGACTGATATGGCGTATGAGCTCGGCACGTGAGAGATACTCTATGTACTTGTAAAGTGTGGCTTTGGTGATGCCAACTGTTGTCGCCAACTTATCAATGGAAAGCTCCAAGGGTTTTGAGACGCAGATGGTCAATAGCAGTTTTTTAAGCGTATCGATCTTATCTGGCTGGATATTGAAGATCTTGCCCAGATCGGTGTGCAGAATAGTGTTGATGGTCTCATGGATACGATCAGTGTATTTCGTCTTGTCCTCAAAGTAGAACGGGTACACACCGACTCCTATGAACTCATCAAAATACTTTAGGATCGTCTTGTCTTTCAATCCATCAAACACTTCATGGACGATGCTCTCATGATCGTTTAGTATCTCTTCGAGACTATACAGACTCAAAGAGACGTCTTGGACCAACTCCAGATACTCTTTGAAAGACAAGATACTGAGATTATACATAGAATAACGTCGAGCAAAGTCGGCATTGGTGATCTCGATGGCACTGGAGCCTGAGAAGTAGATCTTGATGTCGAGAAAGTCATAGATGGATTTGAGTTGGGCCTGAAAGTCGTTAGCCTCATGTATCTCATCGATGACGATCAGCTCGCCGCCTCTTTTCCTAAACTCATCGACAAACTCAAAAAGCGACACATCCTGAAACATTGGATGATCACATGATATATAAAGTTTATTGGAGGGTTTGACAGTACTGACTTTTAAAAGCTGCAGCAGCAGCGTTGTCTTACCCACACCACGACTACCATAGACACCGACTATCTTACTTGTCGACTTCTGAATGTCATCATAAAGATAGCGTTTATACTCCGGCAAGGTCTGAGCCTGCTTTAAAAGATAGAGTCTTTTTGCACTTTCCAATACTTTTTGCAAGAGAATATCCTTTTAGTTTAATGCATTAAACTAATATTCTATCAATAAGTATCTTATACTGTACTATATAGCTCATCATCTATATAATAGAAAAGCCGTCAAAGCAATTTTGATGATTCCAATAGTACTTTGTTCTTCAAAAGTGAACTCAAGATACTCACTGCTCTACCCCGATCATCACGCCTCTAACATCATCACACTCTCTCTTTGTGATAGTTCCACCATGACAGGCTTCCTTCCTGACTTTCTTGATGGTGCAGATGGCATTTTTCAACTCAAACTTCAGAAGGTTCAAAAGTGAGGCGTGTTTTCGGTTATCATTAAAATGGTATCAATATTTTGTCAGACAAGTATATCTGGGCGTCCTAAACGTTTTTGGGAAACGCCTCTAGTCGACTTTCTAGAATTGGTTCCCCATGCTATTTCATTGAAAGCACCTAAAACGACAGATACAAATAGTATTTCTGCAGTTTTATCAAGAATCTACTATCAAAAAATAATTTGAAAAATTAGTTGGTGCTGTTTACTATGAGAAAAGAAAGAATGTGTTTTTTGAGTGGGCATTTAGCTGAAAAAAGATGCCCGTATTCGGCCCATTTATTGTCGCTTGTGGGCATATTGATCTCTGTAAGCCCCTATAAATAGGGCTTATACCTTCGCTGGTAGCGTCGAGGTCAGCGGTTCGATCCCGCTATGCTCCACCATCCACTCAACAAGCACCGCGCCTCAACGACTATTGACATTCTCACATCCCACTCAATTCGTTCTATCAAGATATAGTAATACGGATTTTCTCAACATTGTGATCGACCCAACGATACTGATCAGAACTAAGTCCTAAAGTAGGTCTATCCCCTATCTCTCCAAAGAGTCCATTGTCCAAAGACTTTTCAGCTAAGTCGTGAGGTGCAAGTAGCTCGAGAAAAATAGCTGTCTTGATCTTTCAGGGCATCATGACACACTCACAAGACAATGCTCTAAATCTGCTTTCCAGATCACTATAGCTTCTTAACTCTCCCAAAAAGAGAGGAAGAGAAGCTTATGTTCATGTACCAGTGATGAGAATCGCTCTATCAAAACAAAATCCTCCATCTTCACTAATCGATCTTTTGACCTTGCTGCTATCGCTAATTACTCTTTTTCTCCTGTCTATTCGACTTCTACATCAAAGATCACTGCATACATGTCACTCCCTTTTGATCTTATAGCCTCTTTCAAAAGAGGACCAATACCATCAGGTCATATTTGGTGTAAGTATCTGATCTAAACAGGTCTCAAAGACTTCCGCCTCATCTCATGGAGGAGTACGATCAAGTAGATATTGACCTTGAGTATCTCCCACTATTGACTCACCTAGCTCTACTTAAGTGAAAATACTAACCGATATTAAGCTAATAAGTCCAAAATAGTCTCTTCTAATTCTTATATAATAGGTCTGATATCTGACATCAAATGCATAAAAACCCTCTTTTGACTCCAAGAATCATGAAACTTTTCTTAAAATAGAGCGAAAAAAGCACTTTTATAATTAATACTTATGATAAATTGGACTATACGGGCAGAATCATAAGATAAGCGAATGAATATTCATGCTTTTATGTTTCATAACGAAACAAATGGCACTTTTAAGGTTCTATCTTACGTCATTTTTTTTAAAATATGTTAAACTGATTGAAACCAGACTAAGTCAAAAAGGGGTTGTCATGAACGGTTTTGATGCGCTCTACAGTAAGGCAGAAGAACGGATACGGATACTATCCGAACTGCCTTCTACAAAAAATAAGACCATTGAAAAGTTGCTGGAGGAAAAAGGCGTCCAACGGCGAGATTTTATGAAATGGGCTGCAAGTATCACCGCGATGCTTGCTTTACCTTCACAGTTCACACCGCTGTTCGCTGACGTTGCGAAGCTAGCGGATCGTCTGCCATTGATATGGCTTCATATGGCTGAATGTACAGGATGTAGCGAATCGCTGATTCGATCAGATGCTCCTACAGTCGATTCTCTCATATTTGAGCACATCTCCTTGGAGTATCATGAGACATTGATGGCTGCAGCAGGTTGGCAGGCAGAAGAGATACTTGATGGTGCCATGCATAAATACAAAGGCAAATATATCCTTCTTGTAGAAGGTGGTGTCCCGACTGCGATGGACGGACAGTACCTTACATTAGGGCCACAAGCTAAGACAGGACTGAGTGTCGTGACTGAAGCCGCGAAAGATGCAGCAGCCATATTCTCTATTGGTACCTGCTCAAGTTTTGGTGGTATTCAGGCGGCAGCTCCAAATCCTACCGGTGCGAAGGGTGTGGATAAAGTCGTCAAACAACCAGTCATCAATGTCCCAGGTTGTCCACCAAGTGCCAAGAACATCGTCGGTACGCTGATGCACTTCTTACTGTTTGGTACTTTACCAGCGCTAGATCGCTACAGCCGTCCAAAATGGGCATATGGAAATCGTATTCACGATCTTTGTGAACGTCGTGGTCACTTCGATGCTGGAGAATTTGTCGAATCTTTTGGAGATGAAGGTGCAAAAGCCGGATGGTGTCTCTATAAGCAAGGGTGTAAAGGTCCTTATACCTTTAACAACTGTTCGATAGAACGCTTTAATCAGCATACGCACTGGCCAGTCGGTGCCGGACACGGATGTATGGGATGTAGTGAACCGGACTTCTGGGACACTATGGGTCCTCTCGAACAACCACTGGACTCACATCTGGTAATGGGATTGAACTCGACTGTGGATAAAGTCGGTACAACACTTGTCACAGCGACTGTGATAGGTATCGGTGCGCATGCTGTCGCTAGTCTATTTATGAATAAGAAAGAAGGGTAAGTCATGGCCAACAAACGTGTAGTCATCGATCCGATAACACGGATCGAAGGACATCTAAGAGTAGAAGTCGAAGTCGATGAGAACAATGTAGTACAAAAAGCCTACTCCTCATCGACACTATGGCGTGGTATAGAACTTATCCTAAAGGGCCGTGACCCTCGTGATGCCGGACTGATGGCACAGCGTATATGTGGTGTCTGTACTTATTCACACTATAGAGCAGGTGTCGAAGCTGTCGAAGACGCTTTAGGCGTCGAGCCTCCATATAACGCGAAGCTTGTAAGATCGATCTTGAACGAGTCTCTTTATATGCATGACCATATCGTTCATTTCTATCATCTACATGGTCTAGACTGGGTCGATGTGGTCTCTGCATTGAGTGCTGACCCTAAGAAAGCTTCAGAGCTGGCATTCAAATATTCTGACCTGCCTATCTCCACCGGTACAGCTGAGCTCATGGCTGTACAACAGCGGGTAAAAGGCTTTGTCGAAAAAGGTCAACTTGGGCCATTTGCTAATGCTTATTGGGGTAATAAGACCTATAAGTTCTCTCCGGAACAGAACCTTATTGCACTATCACACTATCTTAAAGCACTGGAAGTCCAGCGTACGGCAGCACAGATGTTTGCTATCTTTGGTGCGAAACAACCGCACCCACAAAGTCTTGTCGTCGGTGGTATCACCAGTGTCATGGATGTATTGAGTCCAGCACGTCTGTCTGAGTGGCTGACAAAATATAAAATAGTAAAAGATTTCATCGACCGAGCCTATTATGCTGATATCGTGATGGCAGCTGAGGCATTTGGTACCGAAGAGAGCGTCCTTGGTGGACTTGGTGTCAAAAACTTCCTCTCTGGTGAGTCTATGATGCTTAACCGTACTGAGAACCTTTTCGAAAGTGGTTACATCAAAGATGGAGACCTCTCAAAGGTCTATGATATCGATGAGTCCCTGATCGATGAGGACGTGACACACGCATGGTATGAAGGTGAGAAGCCGCTTAAACCATATGATGGTGAGACGGTCCCTAACTATACTGGTTTCGTCGATGGTGATACTGTCAATGGAAAAGCCAAGATCCTTGATGAGAAAGCCAAGTATAGCTGGGTAAAAGCACCTCGCTACGATAAAGAAGCGTTTGAGGTCGGACCACTTTCAAACCTGCTGGTCAATTACGCTCGTGGTAATGAGAAAGTCATAAAAGCTGTCGGA
The DNA here is from genome assembly GCA_016744575.1 of Sulfurimonadaceae bacterium. Classification (GTDB taxonomy): domain Bacteria; phylum Campylobacterota; class Campylobacteria; order Campylobacterales; family Sulfurimonadaceae; genus BB26. The sequence goes on from JADGEC010000016.1 coordinate 10,436, forward strand.
GACTTCCTTGAAAGAACAGGACTGCCTGTCGGTGCACTCTTTACCACTTTAGGACGTACGGCGGCAAGGATGTTGCAGGTCAAGCTTATCTCGGATAATGCGATCATCACATTTAATTCACTGGTCGAGAACATCAAGACAGATCAGAGTACTTATACCAAGTTCGAGATCGATCCGAACAAAGAGTATAAAGGTAGGTTCATCGGTGAAGTACCACGTGGTACGCTTAGTCACTGGGTACGTATCAAGAACGGTCTGATCGAGAACTATCAGGCAGTCGTACCAACGACCTGGAATGCTGGACCGATCGACGCCAATGGTGTCGTTGGGCCATATGAAGCATCACTTGTCGGACTAAAACTGGAAGATCCAAAGAAACCACTTGAAGTGCTGAGGATCATTCACTCTTTTGACCCTTGTATGGCATGTTCTGTCCACGTGATGGATATGAAAGGTACTGAGATCAGTGAGTTTAAAGTCAGTGTAGCCGATGGCGGTGCTTGTTCAGTCTGATCTTCTGGGACCGGGCCGAGTCTTGGAAGATATAGTCATCAGACCGTGCCCAAATAATTAGAATTCAAAAGTAGGAGAATAGACTATGAACAATCCTGATACACAGATCGTTGATCACCCTACGTTTGTCTACAGTAGTATGAATAGGATCTTGCATTGGCTCAGAGCGGTGGTCATCACCGGACTGACCATAACCGGTTTTTATATCGCAAGCCCGTTCCTTTCACCAGAAGGCTCTACAGACAAATTACTCTTCGCCGAATGGGCGATGTGGCATTACATCTTTGGTTTTATCTTATTGACAGCCGGTTTACTTCGTATCTACCTTTTCTTTTTTGGAAAAGATAGTAAAGGTGAACTGGACTCAGTAAAAGACGTGTTGAGTGTAAGATCATGGACCACTCAACTGAAGTCTTACTTCTTTGTAGGTGAGCTTCAAAAGAAAGGTATTTATGGACCTCTACAGTTCATCACATACGTGATGATCATGTTACTGGTCATCGTAGCATCCGTGACGGGCTTAGTCCTCTATGTGCATGTCTACCATCTAGGTATTGGTGGATTATTATATGATCCGATGCGAGCCATCGAGGCATGGATGGGAGGTCTTGCAATGGTACGTTATGTACATCATATAACGATGTGGGGCTTTTTGATATTTATCCCTATCCATGTCTATCTTGTGATCTGGTCAGCTATCCGCTTTAAACATGGTGCTCTCGATGTCATGTTTACCGGATATGACTACCATCTTAAAAAAGAGAAAGAGCAGGATCAGGCTTAATGCGAATATTACTATTAGGTATTGGTAACCTTCTTTTTGGTGACGAAGGTATCGGTGTCCATTTTATTAGCTATCTTGGAAAAAAGTACCGTTTTGATGGTGAGAACGAGTTGAGCATCATCGATGGAGGGACTCTGGCACAACACCTTATCCCTTTGATCGTAGAGTATGACCAAATGATCATTATAGATACGATCAATGCCCCTGGTGTCAAAGCCGGAGAAGTCTACTTTTTCGATTTTGAAGCAGTCCCAGATGTCGTAGACTGGCAGGGAAGTGCTCATGAAGTCGAGATGTTACAGACATTGACCATGATGGACCTCGTTGGAGATCGACCGCCTACCATGATATTAGGTGTAGTGCCTACTGTGATCGAGGCTACGGAGTTCTCACTCTCCAGTGGTGTGTATGATGCTGTAGACGTTATGGAGAAGACACTCTTAAGACATCTCAGCTCTTTAGGGATCGAAGCGATCCAACAAAAAGAGTTAGACATCAAAGAGATACTACCTGATACATTCCGGACTGCAGATGCATATAGCCTTTAAATTCGAATATGTCCACGATAACGGACTGTTCGACAGACTTTTACTGCGTTTGGAAGAACTATCTACTATCGAGATCGCACTTCACAAAGATGATACCCACTATACTATAGAAGCTACAGGTGAACAAAAAGAGTTAGAGCAGTTGGCTGAGACAGTCTCCTCCACGATACCTAACTCTCTCTTCCTGAAAGGCTATGCCATCGAAGAGCTCGAGACGCGCACCACTGATCTATCGAAGCCAATCGATGAGAGTACGTATTTTGAAGTGCCTTATTGTCCTGAATGTCATGTTGAAGTCATCAAGACACTTGACCCATTTGTGCCGTGTAAGGTGTGTGGGTCCAGTGATACAAATCTCTCTTTTAAATCACTAAACAGCTCTACCGGTCTAGAGGAGGAAGATGCTCCGGCATTGATCACACATCTTGCTGATATATTGATAGAAAAGCGTGAGATCACCATCGAGACCCATAATGGAAAACGGACATTCTCACTGTTAGAGAGTAAGAGTTCTTCAGAACAGGGTATCCTTATCTGTGATCCTTCTGATCTCTCCTCTTCATTTGTGATCACAAAAGGTGAACTCGATGCCTTGATGATGATCGAGAGACCAAGCGTCCGTTTAAGAGCAAAACTGATGTTCAGATCTCAATATGAGATGCATAAAGCCTTCTATCCTGTGTTCTTTGCCGATGATAAGGTCACCTTGGCCTTGAGTGAGGTCTTAAGACGTAAGGGGATAAAGGCTGTCTATGCTGATGCTATCCCAACACTTCGTGTGGCATCGACCATGGAACAGCATCTCATCATCGATGATGGTAGGGATATGTTACCATGGAGACATCCTATGTCATTGGATTCACCTTTCCTGTGTAGACTTCAAGGCATAGAGGCTGACGGTGGCGACGATGGTCTTATCGTTCAGAGACAGAGTTCAAACAGAAAAGGTTCCTATCTTCTTTTTGCAGAAAAAAATGATAGACAAGCTCCAAGTACCGCTATTCGTTTTGAACGAGGTCATGCAGCATTACGTTCGATAGTCCTCGAAAACGACCTTGCAGGGAACTCTTTATGCGGTATCTATCTAAGTCGCAGGAATGATTCCCAAATATGTAGTTTTTCAAAAAAAATAGGCTATACGACTATGGTAGATATCGCGCAGACCATCCCTTTGCGTCCAGAAGAGATACTTGAAGCTATCGCAGAGATGGACGAAAGTGGTGCACGTCTTATCGAAAACTATAAAAAGACACTTCCTGAACTAGCTGAGAGGATCGAGAAAATGTCTTTTGATGAGGATGAGACTGCCTCAGTCATCGTTAGGACATGGGCCAATGCTGCGGCTATCATAGGACTTTATGAAGGAAGTGATCTATATGAAGCCTTCTCAAGTCTAGAAGCTACCGCAATAGAGTTCAACGGGAAGTCAGGACCAAGGATCGATCATAAGGTGACCAGTACGAAGTATGGTTATGGACTGGATATGTTTTCAGCGATACGATCAGCTATTAGCTTTAAGCTCGCTGGCGTAGATGAATACCTTATAAGCTTTGGTTTTATTGATTCCCTGGCAGACTTTATAGCCTTACAAGCCGAATCAGCTGATGCGAATATCGGTATCGATGGTGTGACACTAAGTGGAGATCTCTTTGAGAACCGACAGTTGATGATGCGTGCATATAATGCTATCAGTGCAAACTTTCCTATCTATAGGAATCAGCGACTAGGGACAGATGGTCCCAATATCGCAGTCGGAGCGATCACACTCGGCAGCGAGTGATCCTCTTTAGATGATTACCTCTATTGGAGCATGTTCAGGCTGCTATGAGTCCTGAATAGCTTCGATGTCACGACTATACAACTACTCAAAACGGCATCTTCCCCATGACTACATCGTCATGATTCACATAACGGTCACATCTTGAACCACCCAGATCCTGACAGACTTTTTGCCATTTAGCAGAGTGCCCATCACTTTTTTGCACAAACGATCCTCTCTTAAACATCAGAGCATGGGCATATTCATGAGCGATGACATCATCAAGGATATACTGCAGACTCTCTCTCATCGCTTTTTTATTCAGATATATGCTTATCTGTCCATTATCGTAGGCTGTGACTCCATAACTTTTACCAGGAAGCTCATCAGTGATGATCAGGGGGATATTAAGTGCAAAGCCATAATGTCTTTGCATGCGCTGTAGGACTTCTGACTCTTTCTCTACTATCAACTGTCTGTACTCATCTGGTATCGGACTGGAATCAAATAGATGACTTTGATACCAATTGTATGAGAGAACAGCTACTGATAGTATTGTCATCGTAAGAAAGATGATCTCTAGCTTTTTTTTAAACATATCACAGTCCCTATCACTCTGCTACTGTAGAGATAATAGTAAAAGGGTATCGTTTGAAGATCACCCTTTGATGTCCAGGTTCTGACCAATACCGGTCAACTCTGAGCCATTGGACTTTTGTATCTGTGTAGACAACTCCTGTGCACTCTCGAGCAGTCGTTCAACAGCTTTTTGCGGGACCTCAGTCGCTTTATTCATAGCAAAGGACTGAGGTCCGATCTCAGATCGTGAGCCGATAGTTTCCATAGAGCCTCCTTTTTATGCTTTATATGACGTATGAGACATCATAGTGTAGATCTATACTCAAACAGCACAACAGCTGCCATCCACATCATACCCAATAGAAATGTACCGAGTGTGATCATAATATTGATATCTACTTGCATAACATCCTCCTTGATGTCTTTTTAAAGTCGCTTTAGGAAAGTGACCTCATCTCCTATGATAGTAATATCGGCATAGATAAGTAAACAAAAAAATATCTATCTTCTATCTCTATGTTCTCGTCGGTGGTGACCACGGTCTCGTTGATGTTTTGATTGACGGATATGGGAGTGGGTCTGTACATGATGATCATGCTTATTATAGGCCCTTCTATGTTGTGGTCGATGGTCATGGTGCTGTGCTCTGCTCTTGATCCGCACATGGCTATTTCCAGATCGATGGCTCTGATAGACATTTGATACAGCTATACCACTTATAAAGCCTAACAACAGTCCTCGTTCTCTATCACCCCAGGCGTAAGCCTGAGAGATGCTCAATAGCAAAACCAGGATAATCACTTTTGTTCTCATCGTATCTCCTCCTATTTTTGATAGAAGGTACAATACTTTATATTTGTGAGATCATTGTGTGTTTACTATCAAGAGAAGACTGATTTTGGCTTATCCGGGTCTTGTAGATGTCCAGCGATCCCTGCGATCACAGCTAGACTGATAAGGAGAAGTGTCATGATAAACACACCGGCAGAAAAAAGGAAAAACATCATCATCCCTGTTTATATGGGCTACTTGTCTAAACTGTAGTACAAGAGATAAGAGACTATCGCACTACTACCTGTTTGATATATAGTGAACTCATATTGTTCACATAGAACGACTTATACTCATCTAGGACTTTACGAGCCTCCTCTTTTGAAGCCAATACCTCCAGGACTCTATTACCATATTTTGTCATGGACATTATTAAATATCTTGTATTTATCTTTTTCATCTTGGATCCTTTTTTATTTGGCTAACTCTAACAGTGATGCCAAGTCCGGATCATTGTACTTACAGCACAATCTATTCCGATCTTGACAGTATCTGAGCTTCTAGCCATGATATATCACACTTTTTGTCATGAGAGCAGTATAGATGAAGATAATGTGAAAAACAGGTGTTTATAGAAAAGTGAGCTTAAGAAGATATGAGAGTACTATAGTCTTGTCAGTGACCATCGACAAGTCATATGAGAGCTTCTAGTCCTTCTTCGTCTTCATCAGAGAATAACGTGTTAAGAATGGACCGATGAACTCATGGACGATCGTTGTCGCGATGATGATATTTAAGATCATCGGAGCAAATGCCTCAAAACCACTATGGTCTTGGATAGAGAGTGCCAATCCGATAGCGACACCTGCTTGAGGGAAGAGTGCCAGACCAAGGTATTTCTGGGTCTTCCTGTCACATCCAGAGACTCTCGCACCAAAATAGGCACCACCTATCTTTCCTATCATTCGTAGAAAAAGGTAAGTAATAACAGCTAATGGCAATGTCAGCAGTGCTGAGAAGTCAAGATGCATAGCAGAGAGTATGAAGAAGAGCATAAAGACGATCTCTATGATATGGTTATCTATCTCTTTCTCGACCAGGTCAAAATCATTAGAGAGGTTTGCCAATACCACACCCATGACAAGGGTTACCAGAAGCGGTTCAAGTCCCATCTTTTCTGACATGCTGTATGCTATGAACACCATTCCCAGTGTTGCAATGGTCTCCATCCCTTTATGATGAGAGAAGAGTCTCTCAAACCAAGTTGTCAGTACTCCTGCGAAGAGACCGATGATAATACTGCCAACGATGACATAAATAGCCTGTAACAGACTGGAGTAGTCGATACCGCTTGAACCAAGCAGTGTCGAACTCAAAGTCATCGCAAAAGCAAATAACATCAGAGCCATAGCATCATCAGCTGCTACTACTGCCAGCAGTGTCTTACTAAACCTTCCATAAGCATGTAGTTCTTGTATGATAGCTAGCGTCGCAGCAGGTGCAGACGCTGATGCGATACCTCCCAATAGGAGTGCGATGACCAGTGTCGCTTGAAACTCGGGAAAGACCCAACCTGCCAGCAGAAAAAATCCTCCTGTGACTACCAAAAAAGCAAAAAGTGATTCAAAAAGAGTGACAAAGAGGATCTGTCTAGTCTTATCAAGAAGCTCAGAGCCCTTAAGACTGGCACCTACCAAGACAGATATCAACGCAAGAGAGAGATCGATGATGATGTGGACATCGAGTACGAAAGAGTGAGGGAAAAGTCCAAAAGTCCCCGGAGCGATGATCAGTCCGATAATCATGTAACCTACTACTTTGGAGAGGTGCAGCATCGGGCTCAACCACTCAGTCAATGCACCAAGAATAAAGATGATACCTAGATAGAGTAGCGTGTCCATCTTATCTTACTCCCGACACTCCGCTACCCGTTCTTTTACCTGATGGGTATAGAAGAAATACCCCTCTTCAAGATACTCAAAGAACGACTCTGGTGTCTTTCCCCCCATCAAGGTCTCTCCGATCTCTTTACCTTCTGTATTAAGGATATAAAAGGTAGGCGTGGCGTAAGGCTTTAGATGTTTAGGAAGGGCTTTATCACCAAGGTCAAACTTGGCTATCTTATAGTGTTTTTTCATATAGACCTGGACGTTCTCATCAGCAAAAGCGTTCTCTTCCATCCATTCACAGACACCACAGCCTGGCTGTGAGACGTAGATAAGTAGGGGAAGATCCGCGTCCTGCGCTTTATAAAGCGTTGTCTTGTAGTCATGTGACCATTCCAGTACTGCGGCAGAGAGTGTCGATGCCAAAAACAGTAACACTATGATGACTTTTCTCATCTGATTTCTCTCCTATGAGATAATGATGTTCTTACCGTTTCGTTTGGCTGCATATAGTGCTTTATCCACCCTGCCTATCAACGTGGTGATCTCCTCACCTTCAATATAGGTCGCGACTCCAAAACTGGCTGTTATCTGTTGATTATGTAAGAAGCTGTGTGCTTCGATCGCCTCTCTAAGATGCTCGGCCAGGATATAAGCTTCATCTTTGTTCGTATGTGGGGAGATGACCAGAAACTCCTCTCCACCCCAACGTCCGGCTGAATCACTTTTACGAATAGTCTGATCTGTGATCTTTGCAAACTCCTGAAGCACCTGATCGCCTACTTGATGACCGTGCATATCATTGACTGACTTAAAATCATCGATATCAAAAAGTATGACACTTAGAGGAGCTTTATAACGATTTGATTTGTAGTGCTCCTCATCAAGTAGATTATCTATTTTCAGACGTGTATACATCTGTGTAAGCTTATCTACCTCTGAGATCTTCTTAAGCATCATATTGTAGCGATGCAGTGCATTATGACGGTAGGCAAAAAACGAGAAGATGATGAGTAGTGGCAGACCAAGACCCCAAAGTAGAGAGTAGTCGCTCTCTGCTCTATAGGTCGTGATCCAACCCTCAGAGATACTATTATGCTCTTTATCTGAGATAGACTTAAATACTTTATTGATGACAGTGACTGCATGAGGGAATTGAGGGTCGATCCCTATGCGGTGTTTAAAGCTAAACTCGGTCTTTCCGGCGATCTTCAAACTGGAGTGACCATTATGTTCCAAAGCATAGATCACGGTAGCCAGGTGTCCTACAAAAAAGTCGACTTTACCACGCTCAAGTATCTTTAGTCCAGCATCTACATCATTGACCTCGACCAGAGTGATCTCCGGGTAGTGCTGTTGTAAAAAATGTTGACTGGTATACCCTTTTCCTACAGCGACCCGGGAGCCGTTAAGTTCAGAAGTCTCACTGATAAAGGTCACTCCTTTATCAGCTACAATGACAAAAGGGAAACTTACATAAGAGTCTGTCATCAAAAATGGACGGTCCATCTTATCGAGATCTGAGATGGCAGGCAGAAGGTCGATCTCATCTGCATCATATTTATCTAAAGCTTCTGACCATTGTACGCTGGGGACAAGTTCAAAGGCAAGTCCACTTCTATCTGTGATCAGTCGCATATAATCCGCGATCATACCACTAAACTCATCATCATCACTTATAAATGTGAGTGGCCGCCAGTCTACCTCACTAAACCGAAGTGTCGGACTTTCATCAAGCCATGCCTGCTCTTGAGCAGTAAATACCGGTACCTCACTGTTCTCTGCTTGTAAAGTGATAAGAAGTAATGATAGCAAGATGAGCTTTTTAAGCAATGAGCTTCCTGATAATATGAACTATAATAAAAAGGTATTTTAGCAAACATTTTCTTGAAAGCTATTATATTCTCACAAAAAAGACCTAAACAAGGTATATAATAGATAGATATTCACCATCTTTAAACTATGACTGCCTTATTATCATCACGAGCATACTCACACTGAAATGTCGTATGGGTGATCTTAAATCTCTCATGAAGCTCTTTTTCAAGTGACTCTATGATTTGCTCGGATGCACTGAGTGTTAGATCATCTTTAAAATCCAGATGAGCCTCAAGGTGGATAGAATGATCACTAAGACGCCATAAGTGGATATGATGGACATTGGATATCTCATCATAAGCTATTATTGCCTGCTCAAGAGCATCAAGCTCTACTGATTCTGGAGCAAACTGCATCAGTACTGATGCCGACTCTTTGATAAGTCCATACGATGCACCTAAAAGGTATACAGCGATCACGATCGAGATGATAGGATCGATCCAGAAGAGTTCATAATAGTACATCAAGACCCCACCGACGACTACAGCAACAGAGGTCATCACATCGGTGAGTAGGTGCAGGTAGGCTGCTCTGATGTTCATATTATGATGGGCATCATCTTTTACCAGCAGTACACTCAGAACGTTTAGTACGATACTAAGCAGTCCCAGACCGATGACCCAGGTAGAGTCGACCGGTTCAGGATGGTAAAGTTTTTGAAAAGCCTCGATGATCAAAAAGAGTGCGATCCCTATCAGGACAGAGGCATTGAACAGTGTGGCAAGGATCTCTGCACGTTTGTAGCCGAATGTCCTTGTCTTACTACTCGGGCGTGTCGCAAGTCGGTTCGCACCATAAGCGATGACCAGTGCCATCACATCACTGAAGTTATGCATCGCATCACTCAGCAGAGCCAGAGAACCAGAGATCAGACCTCCTGCTATCTGTGAGACCGTGATGATGATGTTTAAGATGATCGTTAGCAGCAGGTTCTTCCCACTGACTTCATGATGGTGGTGATGGCTCATCTATCTGCCTTTAGGTGCTCTCTTACTCGCTCGCACATCAGATAAGTCCCAATAACGCGACTAACAAGACAGGTGGTGTGATGACAAGTCCGACTTTCATATACTCGAGCCAACCTATCTTCACCCCTTTTTGTGCCAGTACATGCAACCATAGTAGTGTCGCAAGTGAACCGATAGGTGTCATCTTCGGACCAAGGTTTGAGCCGAGGATATTGGCGTAGGCCAGAGCATCATGTCCTGATTCGGCGATGGCGATATCCATCACCATGATCGTCGGCATGTTGTTCATCACAGAACTAAGTATTGCTGAAAGAAAACCGGTACCGATCACAGCGACCGTGTTTCCCATACTCTGCATAGAGGTGATGAGCTCTGCCAGATAGGTCGTCAATCCTGCATTCTTTAGACCAAATACCACGATATAGAGGCCTATAGAGAACCAGACTACCTGCCAGGGAGCCGCTTTGATGGTCATGATAGGCTTTACTGCTTTATAGTAATCTGCGATGAGTAGAAAGAGCAGTCCACCACCAAGTGCAAAGATCGATACTGGCAGGTCATAATGATCGCCGATAAAGTAACCGACCATCAACAATGCCAGAAAAAACCAGCTTAATCTGAACATCGTCATGTTTTTGATCGCTGAAGCCGGTTCAGGAAGTTCGTCAATATTGATCCGCATTGGTATAGAGCGGCGAAAGTAGAGCCACAAAACGATGATAGAAGCTACTATACTCAAAAGATTTGGCAGGAACATCGTCTTGGCATACTCCCAAAAGCCTATGTCAAAATAACCGGCTGTTACGATGTTAGTCAGGTTTGAGATGACCAGTGGACTGGATGCACTGTCACCTATAAAGCCTCCTGCCATCAAAAAAGCGAAGATAGCGAGTGGGTCCATCTTAAGATGCTTCATCTTTGCCAGTAAGATAGGAGTGAGGATAAGCGCTGCACCATCATTGGCGAAAAGTGCTGCCACAACGGCACCAAGCAGGAGGATGTAGACAAACATAAGATGCCCATTTCCCTTACTCAGCCGCGCCATCTTCAGCGCTGCCCACTCAAAGAAACCTATCTCATCAAGTACCATTGAAAGTAGAATAATACCGATGAATGCCAGTGTCGCATCCCAGACTATGTCCGTCACAGCGAAGACATCATCAACGTCCACGACACCCAGAGCCAGCGCAGCTAAAGCACCTATTACCGCAGATGTACCTATCTGCAAGCCTTTTGGCTGCCAGATAACAAACAGAAGTGTTACTAAAAAAAGTGATACGGCCAAGACCATCATGCATCTCCTGAAAAAATTGTAAAGACTATATCAGAGTGTTCCTATCAGATCTCTTCTTCTCTGACTTTGATAAATGACTTCAGCCCTCTTTTACGAGCCGCAATATGCTATTTTACTATGAAGTCAAAGTACTGTTTAGGAAAAGGCTCATCTTCGAGTGTGAAGTGCCACCACTCCTCTTTAAGTGCTCTGAAACCGTGCTTTTGCATCAGCTTCTGTAAGAGCATCCGGTTGGCGCGTTGCTGCGCTGTCACTGAGAGATCTTTTCCCCATGATGCTTTACCAAACAGGTCCCAGGCTGTTCCCATATCTAGCTCTTTAGATGTTCCCTCAGCAGACGTGATGATAGTCAGGTCGACTGAACTACCTCTGGAATGTCCTGATCTCGCAGCAATATAACCCTGAGAAAAGAGATCTTTTTTTGCCACATCAGGATAGTAACGAGACTTCATCTTTATGTCGTCCACATCTTTTGCCCAAGCCACAAAATCATCTACCGCACGCTGAGGACGGTAAGCATCAAAGACTTTTAGACCAAGACCAAAGACATCTAGCTCTTCTTGCACTTTTTTAAGCGCTTCCGCCGCCTCTTTTGTCATAAGACAACTAACATTCTTATAACCCTCTACCGGCCTACCCAAAAAATTATCATCAGATGCATATCGAAGTTCGATCTCTATACCCGATATCTCTTTTTTCAGATCGACAAAACCTTTAGGAAGAGGGTCAGCTAAAACAGATGAAAACAAGACAAACATAGATAACAAGAGACTCTTTATAATAAGATGAGGCAGGAACGTTCTTCTTTCTAAGTACACACTAGATCCTTATTTCAAGTAGGAGAGATTGTAGCATACTCTTCACGCGGTTATTAGAGATGCCCTAAAAGCAGTCTAAACTTTAGCATAGATCTAAAAATAGAGTGAAAAGATGTACTTCTCTTCCGCTACAATCACTCTATGGGAGCAGCAATGCCATTAAGTCAAGCATCTTCAGTCTCTTCGGAAACGGAGGGTTCACTCTCGAACTGCGGAGGCAAAGCCTTCCGATTCCAAACCTTATAGAGCAATCATGACTCTTGATTAAATGACATTGAAGGAGAGCAGCGATGAGTAATAAGACCCTACAGATGGATGATGCCCTACTCGGATACATTCGCCAGACAAGTGTTCATGAAAGTAGTATTGCCAAACGTCTACGCGAAGAGACCATGGCCCTTGAGTGGGCCAGGATGCAGATCGCTCCGGAACAGGGGGCATTTATGGCCTTTATAGCAAGACTCACACACTCAAAGATGTATCTTGAGATAGGTACTTTTACCGGTTATAGTATGCTCTGGGTCACGCAGGCGATGGGAGAAGAGTCCCATTCAGTGAGTTGTGATCTTTCCAAAGAGTGGACTGATATCGCCCAAAGGTACTGGAGAGAAGCAGGTATCTCTGAACAGATAGACCTTCACCTTGGCAAAGCAGAACAGAGTCTTAAGACAATGAGAATATCCACTTTCGATCTCGCTTTTATCGATGCTGATAAAGAGAACTATGATACCTATTATGAGCAGTGCCTGCGCCTGCTTAGACCAGGTGGACTTCTGATGATAGACAATATCTTCTGGGGTGGCGCGGTAGCAGATCTTAAAAAAGATGATGATGAGACCTTAGCTATTCGTGCTTTGAACAGTAAGATAATGAAAGATAAACGGGTCGATGCCTCTATGGTAAGTATAGGTGATGGTCTGATGATGGTCTATAAAAAATAAATAATAGAAATATAGCTGGAGAAGTCTATGAAAGATGCCAAATGGGCCTCAATACACTTTTTACATCTTAAAGAGCCAGGTATTGATATAGACAGCTGTCATCTTGAGCTTACTGAGATCTCTATCAACTGTAGCAATATCACCCGTTATAGAAAAGCGTTTCGTGTAAAGATCCGTACTTTGATCAAAGAGTCTGACAGTGACTCCTTAAAAGAGTGTTTTGATAAGTTTTACTCTCTGGCAGAGTTCACACACGCACTATATGGTCATCATAGCTGCGATGAAGAGGTAGGATACTGGCAGAAGAAAGTAGCCCTCTCTCTACAAAAAGAGTATAAGCAAGTATCTTCGAGTCATGTGTTAGGAAAAAGAGTCGAATATAAGGATGTCGACCTATATGAGGAGTACTTTAAAAGAAGATATAAGATCCTCTATCCTCTTGCTAAAGAGCCTATCACATTTATTCAGGATAAAAGACCCTTTTTGACCCTGAAAGACTATGCCCACCTCGAACGCTGGTACAAATATGACGCTCTCTATGACGCAAATAGAACAGGTTCAGGTTCACTAATATAAAAGCCCTGGGAGTAGTCGATCCCCATCGCTATGACCTTAGCCTGGACATCATTAGAGTGGACATACTCCGCTACCGTCTTAATTCCCAGCTTTTTGGCAAAATCTATGATAGTCTCGACGACGATCTCAGACTGTATATCATTGGTGATATCTCTTATGAGTGAACCATCTATCTTTACATAATCCATGTTGATCTTTGTAAGATAGGAGAAGTTGGAAAAACCACTTCCAAAGTCATCAATAGCTATCTTTGCCCCAAATGCTCTCACTGCGACAATAAACTCTGAGATCTTCCGGTAGTTTTGGATATCTTCGGATTCTACTATCTCAAAGATCACCTGTTTACCCATCTTTGATGTCTCCAGTGTCTTTAGGATAAACCGGTAAGTCTCACCATCCATGATATCGTCTGATGAGAGGTTTATGGAAAACTTGTAGGGCAGCCCTTTAAAGGTCGCAAAACTTTTTTCTACGATGCTTTTTGTGACCTGCGGATAGACCTTTATCGTTTTGGAGATACTCAAAAACTGACCGGGAGTCAAGACTTTTCCATCATCATCGATCAGTCGCGCAAGACACTCATATTTATCTATTTTTCCTGTCTCATTTGACATGATAGGTTGAAAATAGGGAACGATACCAGAACTTTCAATAGCACAGCGTATCTTTTTTGAGATCAGTAGATTGTTCTCATACTCCCGTTTAAAATGCATACGGTCCTCGTAGATCCAAAAGTCAAGCCGCATCTTCTGTGCATAACGCAGCGCCATACTGACCTTTGAGAACGTACTGTCAAGCTCATTACTTACCGATGAAGCAAGCGTGATATCAAGGTAGATATCATTGTTTTTATAGTTATATTTTATATTTTTTAAAGTCTCAGATAGCTCTCTAAGATACTCTTTAAGAGTCATAAACTCTTTTTTTGGTTCAAGGACCAGTGCGAAATCGGCTCCATTCATCTTATAGAGTTTCTCATCTTTTAAAAGCTTTTGAAGTGTCAATCCCAACTGCTCAAGTAGATAATCCCCGACTATACATCCATAAAAGTCATTGAGCATCTTAAAATTATCGATATGGATGACTATAAAGGTGAAGTCAGCATTGTTCTCAAGCTCGTCACGAAGACTGTAATGATTTGGAAGCTGCGTCGAATGATCAGTAAAATATCGTTTTAGCAGTTCACTTCTTGAGTTGGCAAGTTCATCTTTTATCTGTTGATAATCTTCTTCAATATCACTTTCTTTTTTTTCCCTCTTCATCACATACTCCTTTCAGAGGAGCGAATAGATCTAAGTCAGACTCTCTTCACTGCACTCTTCTATATTTGGAGTATAAAAAGTAAAAGTGTTGATAAGATGTCTGTGATGATGAAAAGCCAAAAGAGAGGATCTACTCATAGGATCACAAAGAAGTCTAGTAAACCATTGACTTAAGCAATCAAATTCTAGATGACAAAAGTTTGAGACTAGCGACCCAGTATCATGTGTGTCCTATGCCATCTCAAAGCATAGGATAAAGAGCAAGAGGGATACTTATTCGTTTGGCATCTTGATTCAATGGAATTGTATGGCTCCTTTAGATAAAATCACATCATTCAGACAAGCAATAAAAAGGAAACAGATGTCACTAAGTGTCTTTACAAACAGTCAGATCATCTCACTTGATGATTCCAATCAGGATATTTTTATGAACTTTATCCTTACTCCTGATGAGAACAACCAGATACAGGGAGTGCAGACTTATGCTGAGATCATGATGACAAGAGCAATAGCCCTGCCTCTGCAACCTGGGATCGATGAAGTTACAAAGAAGATGATCCTTGCTGCACTGGCTGACCTTGAAACCGGTGACAGGTTTCTCTGTAATCGTGCAGTGATCGACGATGTCGAAGGAGCAGAAGCAAAATATTATCTAAGGATCGTCGGTCTGATGAACGATGGAAAAGGTCGAACAGCGGAACAGGCACAGTATGAGGCACGAAATGTAGAGAAAGAGTTTGATATTGTCACTATGCCAGGTACTTAAAAAGTCATGATCATATTGACAAAGGAGACAGATGTTATTTGATTACAGTGATGCGACATCGATAGAGATATATAAACTGATGAGCCAAAGTATCATTCCCCGACCTATTGCCTGGGTAGTGACAGAAGATGATGGCATCATCAATGTAGCCCCCTTTAGTTACTTCACAGGACTCTCTTCAAATCCACCCACTATGATATTATCTGTCGGTCATAAAAGTGACGGTACTCCTAAAGACACTCTGAAAAATCTTAGAAACAGTAAAAGATGTACTGTCTGTATGGTAACAACACCCCATTTCGAGACTATGCACTTTAGTTCTAAAGAACTTGACAGTTCTCAAAGTGAAGCCGAAACATTCAATATCAAGACAACAAGTATCTTCAATGGTTTTCCTCCAATGATAGAAGAAGCTCCTATAGCCTTTTTTTGTGAACTTTATCAAGAGATCTCACTAGGAGAGAGTAAGACTATCCCCATAATAGTCGAGATAAGACATCAATATATAGATGATAAACACATCACAGACAAAGAACGACTCAGCATCGATTTTGAGCCTGTTGCCCGTGTAGGAAACAGTTATACTCTTTTAGGTGAAAGGATAGACCCACCGAAGATTCCCTAGGAGTTAAGCTGGGTGTTTTATTATCTAAACTATGTTTTTTATTATGATAATTCACTTTCTTTGTTACAAACAAGAATAAATTATAAAATAACATAATATAATAGTATTAAACTTATGTTAAGTTATTTACAATATAATTTCTAGATAATTAATTATATTATCGATTACCACATCTGTTCCTAGTTAGATCCATAAATAACTGACAGTAAAAAAGAGAGGTCATCTACCATGCAAAACCAAAAAATAGTAATGTACCGCGGAAAAAACTTTATCGCTGCATTTGACAATTCAGAAGAGGCAAGCGACATCATGAACATCGATCAAAACAGTATTCACGAAGCCTGTTCAAGCGAATCAAAGACAGTAGGCGGTTATCAATGGGATTATGAGAGAAGAGACAGTAAACGTAAAGGCCATCACCACCACTCATAGACCCTGGTCCAAAGTATTAGGTCACTCTTATATCAAGGTGACCAAGAACTCCAATAGTCAGTAGTACCTCCTCCTCTGTACGTCCCTCAAACTAAGTTAAAAAAACAGTATCAGTTATTTACCCCTGTAAATAGTTCCTATTATCCTTATATCATTTTTAGAAAAAAAAGCTATAATCATCTCAACCGGAGGAGAGAAGATGAAGCATCTTTTATATGTAGCACTATTGTTAACAGGTAGTTTTTATGACGTAGTCGCTGAAGATGTCCAAAATAGCGGGCTTCAATGTGAAGTCCTTCTTAATGGTCATAAAAGAATACAATGTACCTACACAGCAGATAGATACAACTATGATAGAAATATCACCTTTATGTGGCATTCTCAAGAGACTCCTCAAGATGATCGTGAACGCACTATCCTCATCAAAGAAAATCACGCCTCTATCTACGATTATCGCTATTTTTTCGGTCGTGCCCAGGGAATCTGGGAAATATCTGTCAAAGATGATGATGAGGAACTGCTCGCTTCTACCACTTTTGAGATGAAATGATCAATTTTTCTCTTTCACTAGCAATCTCACACGTTGAGAATGGGTTATCGCAACTGCCATTGCATCAGTGATATCGAGTG
Organism: Sulfurimonadaceae bacterium; assembly: GCA_016744575.1. Classification (GTDB taxonomy): domain Bacteria; phylum Campylobacterota; class Campylobacteria; order Campylobacterales; family Sulfurimonadaceae; genus BB26. The sequence goes on from JADGEC010000016.1 coordinate 27,466, forward strand.
GCTTTATCTCTTTTTTTATTCCCAGTAATCTTTTTACCATAAAAGCTACTTGTTCTTTGGCTGCTTTTGCTTTTCCTGTCAATGCTTTTTTTACCTGTAAAGGTGTGTATTCAGCAAATTGTCCAAACTCCTGGATGAGTTTTAGCATGATGGCCCCACGAAATTGAGCCAGTTTGATGACAGTCTTCGGATTATGTGCATAAAAGATATCTTCCATAGCTACCTCATGGATAGTATGTGCAGAGAATATCTGCTCAAGTCCTTCGACCATCTGAGGGATCTGTAATTGCAGATTCTCTTGCTTTATCTTTATCATCCCTGCTTCGATCAATCGTAACTTACCTTTTTCAAGTTCGATCACTGCATATCCACAGTTACGTGTCCCCGGATCGATTCCCAATATATTCACATCTCTCTCTTTATTCACAGTTTTTATCGACTAAATAAAAAATATTCACACTACTTGATAGATGACTAGTTCTATCCATGTGATAAAAAAGATATTCACAATGTGAATATTTTATATTCACCTGCGATTTTATCATATAATAGGCACTTTTGCTGTATTATTCACATCTCTATTCATCCCTGCTTTCACAGGTGATAAATTAATTTTACTCTATTAAAGACTTGCCCTTTTTAGAGTCATTGTGACCAAAGGAAACCGATGAACATAGGTGATTCTATACTTGCCATGCTAAAAAGTGAGATCAGTGAGAACGAATATAAACGCTATATAAAACAACTCCATTTCTCTACAGCCGAATCACGAAGTAACAGTGCTGTCTTTATTGCACCAAACCCACTTATAGCCAACTGGATCAAGACAAAATATGCTGATAAGATAGCTCATCTTTATGAGGTAAAGACTGGGACAAAACCTTCTGTCTATATCAAAGTAAAGGGTACAGAGAAAGAAGAGCGACGAAAAAGTGTCGTTCCCGTCATATCTTCTACTGAAAAAGCTGCCTCTTCGCTTTTAAATCCATCTCACACCTTTGAGAACTTCGTCGTAGGCGGTTCTAACCAGTTTGCTTTCGCTTCAGCAAAAAGTGTAAGTGAGAAACAGGGAGAGATCTATAATCCTCTCTTTATCTACGGTGGTGTCGGCCTTGGAAAGACACACCTTATGCAAGCTGTGGGAAATGTCCTTCAACAACATGGAAAAAGTGTCATCTATACCTCTATAGAACAGTTTGTTAATGATTTTACCCGCCATCTTCGTAATCAGACTATGGATCGTTTTAAAGACAAGTACCGAAAATGTGATGCCTTATTGATCGATGATGTACAATTTCTAAGCAATAAGAACCAGACACAAGAGGAGTTCTTCCACACCTTTGAGACCCTTCGTAATGAAGGTAAACAGATAATCCTTACTGCAGATAAACACCCCAAACAGATAGCTGGTCTTGAAGAGCGCCTAAAAAGCCGCTTTGAATGGGGTCTTGTCGCCGATATCCAACCTCCGGAACTTGAGACAAAGATCGCTATTATAAAGAAAAAGTGTGAGATAAACCGCGTACTACTCGATAATGAAGTGATCAATTACATCGCTACCATCATCAGTAATAATGCTCGAGAGATCGAAGGTATTCTCTCAAAACTGCATGCCTACTCCCAACTTATGCATGTAGATATCACTATAGAGTTCGTCAAAAATGTCTTGAAAGAGCAGCTTACAGAACAGCGTGAAAACATCAACATCGAGCAAATAATGACGACTGTTGCCAAAGACCTGAATGTCAAACCAAGTGAGATACGTTCCAAAAACCGTAGCCGAAATATAGTATATTCACGCCGTATAGCCATCTTTCTTGCTCGTGAACATACTCCAATGTCCATGCCTCAACTAGCACAGTACTTCGGTATGAAGGACCACACTGCTATCAGCCACACTATGAAAAAGATCCATCAACTACTCAAAGATGATGAGGATTTCAAAGTGAAAATAGAAGAATTAAGTAATAAAATAACCGCTTCTCCGGTAAGTTAGTACGATGCTCTCAAAAAAAAGATATAATTTGAAAAGTGACAAGATGTGAAAAAGCAAGCGAGGGTTATTCACGCTTGGAAAGCTCCTGTATAAGGTCCTTTCTCTCTTTATTCACATAAACACAGGGACCTACTACTACTACTATTAATATTTAAACAAAATAGGGATTCAAATGAAGATCGCCATTAGCAAATCGGTTCTGGAAAATATCCTCATTCACGCACAACCTTTTCTTGAGAAAAAAGATACATCACAGATCACTTCTCATATCTATTTTGAAGTCACTTCAAATAGACTGATCGTAAAATCCACTGATCATGAAGTCGGTCTTATCATTGAGAACGAAGATATCTCTGTCACAGAAAGTGGAAAGATAACAGCCAATGGTAAAAAGATGCTGGACATTGTCCGTATTCTTAAAGAAGGTGATGTCATCCTTAAAAGTGAACGTGATACTATTCATATCCAACAAGCTCACTCGAACTTCAGACTTCCAGCCTTCAATAGTGATGAGTTTCCAGCTTTTCCTACTTCTGATGATAAACCTAATATAAAAATTGATTCACACCTGTTGATAGACTCCCTGAAAAAGATCACCTCTGCTACCGATACAAACAATCCCAAGTTTGAACTTAATGGTGCTTTGATAGATATCAGATCTGATAGTATCAATTTTGTATCGACTGATACGAGACGTCTTGCACTAGTACATATAGCCAATATCAATGATACGGAACTTGCACTTATTGTCCCTAAAAAAGCGATAGTAGAGATACAAAAACTTTTTTTTGATAATATTGAGATCTCTTATGACAACACCTATCTCATAATAAGATCAGATCAATTTACCTTCTATACCAAACTAATAAATGGAAAATTCCCTGACTACACACGTATAATCCCAAAAGAGATAACCCATACTCTGATCCTTCCTAAAGAGAAGATGATCGATGCTATCAAACAGATCACGACTATCTCAAATGATATGAAACTGACTTTTAAAGATCAAAAGATCCTGTTTGAAAGTCTTAGTGATGATAATATTGAAGCCAAGACAGAGATAGATCACAATACAGGAATATCCTCATCTTTCACACTTGCAGTAAACAGTCGATACCTTCTGGATTTTCTTGCCCAAATAAAGGGAATAGAGTTTACTATGGGACTAAATGAACCAAATCTACCATTTACACTCGAAGAGAATGATTTCAAGACTATTGTCATGCCTATTGTCATCTAAATCTTTTTTAGATGATACTCTCTGTTACTTTTTGAATAAATATCCCACATATTTCTTTTGCTTTTTTAAGCAAACATTTTTAGTTGATTAAGATTAAACAGATCTTTTAGCTACTCTTGGATAAAATAACTCTTTTTAGTGCACAGACACTTGGAGGCAAGATGGAACAAAATTACGGTGCAGACAATATAAAAGTCCTTAAAGGACTTGAAGCAGTACGAAAACGTCCAGGGATGTATATTGGTGATACTGGTCATAATGGCCTACACCATCTTGTCTATGAAGTCATCGATAACTCTATTGATGAAGCTATGGCAGGCTATTGTGATACTATCTCTGTCACACTTACAAAAAATGGGACAGCGATCGTCAGTGATAATGGTCGTGGTATCCCTACTGATATTCATCCGACCGAAAAGATATCAGCTGCAACCGTCGTCCTGACTGTCCTTCATGCCGGAGGAAAGTTCGATAAAGACACCTATAAAGTCTCAGGTGGATTGCATGGAGTAGGTGTATCTGTCGTAAATGCACTCAGTGGCCATCTAAAGATGACCATCTTTCGTGAAGGAAAGATCCATGAACAACATTTTGAAGAGGGTATTCCTCTAGCTCCACTTGAGGTAACCGGTAATACAAGAAAAGGAGGGACTACTATTGAGTTCTCTCCAGATCCTTCCATCTTTACAGAGACTATCACCTTTGATTATGCCCATCTTTCCAAACGTTTTAAAGAACTTGCCTATCTTAATCCACAGATAAAGATAAAGTTCAAAGACGATCGTACTGGAGATGAGGAGACTTACCATTTTGAAGGTGGTATTGCTCAATTTGTCGCAGATCTAAATAAAAAAGAGATAGCTGCAAATGTCTTTTCGTTTAGTTCGAAGATAGAAGATATCGAAGTCGATGTCGCCTTGATGTATAACAGCACCTATGAAGAGAAATCATATAGCTTCGTAAACAACATCCGTACTCCAAACGGTGGTACTCATGAAGCAGGTTTTCGTGCAGGTCTGACAAGAGCTATCTCAAACTATAACTCGCATAATGGTATTGCTAAAGAGAAAGATATCAAAATAAGTGGTGATGATGTCAAAGAGGGCTTGATATGTATCATATCTGCCCGTGTCCCTGAACCACAGTTTGAAGGACAGACTAAGGGTAAACTGGGAAATACTTATGTACGTCCCCTTGTACAGAGGACCACCTATGAGAATCTGAACAAGTATCTTGAAGAGAACCCTATAGAAGCAAAAGCTATAGTACAAAAAGCATTGATGGCAGCAAAAGGTCGTGAAGCTGCTAAAAAAGCTCGCGAACTGACACGTCGAAAAGATTCCATGTCTGTTGGGACCCTGCCTGGTAAACTAGCAGATTGTCAAAGTAAAGACCCGGTAATATCTGAGATATATCTGGTGGAAGGGGACTCTGCAGGCGGTTCTGCAAAACAGGGTCGTGATCGTGTCTTTCAAGCTATCTTGCCACTAAAAGGTAAGATCTTAAATGTAGAGAAAGCTCGTCTTGATAAGATCTTGAAATCTGAAGAGATCACCAATATGATCACAGCTTTGGGCTGTGGTATTGGTGAAGAGTTCAATGAAGAAAAACTCCGTTATCATAAAGTCATAATCATGACCGATGCCGACGTCGATGGTTCACATATCCAGACGCTTTTGCTTACTTTCTTTTTCCGCTATTATCGTACTATCGTCGAAAACGGTTATCTCTATCTGGCACAACCACCACTTTTCCGTTATAAAAAAGGAAAAAAAGAGATCTATTTCAAAGATGACCGGATGATGAACGATTTTCTGATCGAACATGGAGTAGAGGTCCTGGAGATCACAGAGATAGGCCATAATGACCTTGTAGCACTCTTTAAGATGGTCGACCATTACCGAGCTAGTCTTGAAGCCCTAGAGCGTCGTTACGCGCTTGTAGACCTTATTCGTCATTTTGTCGAGAACCCAGATCTTATAGGGATGAGTTCAAAAGAGATGTTACAAGAGGTAGAAAGATTTTTAGCCAATGCGGGTAATAATATCCTTTCTCAAAACATCACTGATGAAGAGATACATCTTTTTGTCCAGACTGATGGAGGACTCGAAGAGCTACGTATCAATGACGATCTTTTCAGTGCGCCACATTTTGTGGAAGCAGACTATGTCTATCAGAAGATAAAAGAGTGGGAAGTCAATCTTGATGGTGATGTCTTAGAACTTCTAGACCAGGTCAAAGATTACACTAAAAAAGGCTCTTATATCCAGCGCTATAAAGGTCTTGGTGAGATGAACCCTGAACAGCTTTGGGAGACGACTATGACACCTGAAAACCGTGTACTTCTTCGCGTGACCATAGAAGATGGAGAAGCTGCGAGCGATGCCTTCACACTCTTTATGGGTGATGAAGTCGAACCGCGTCGAAACTACATAGAGACCCATGCCAAAGATGTGAAACACCTCGATATCTGATGCTGTATTCTAAAGAGAAAGAGAGAGTAGAACGTTTTAAGCTGGCCCTTCGTATGGGTCTGCCTATCTTCTCACTGACCCTGTTAATAGCATTTATAGGTCTTTCGAGATATTTTGAGACTATTCCTATCTCTTTCTTTGTCACCTCCATCATAATCCTTACTATCATGATATATTTTATCTTTTATCTGATATCCAAAGGATTTGATGAACGCATTACTGATCCTATCAGTCACGCCTTTACCAGAGAGTATCTACTCTCTATCTTTAAAAAAGAGGTCACTAAAGGTCCTTATACACTTATTCTTGTAAGTATTGACAATCTGCACGATATCAATAAGCGGTATAGTACGATAAATGGTGATAAAGTCCTTAAAAAATTTGCTGAATGGACCAGTGACTTCTTACAGGAAAAAGGCTTCGATAAAGTCCCTATTGGCCACTTTAAAGGCGGCGATCTCATCATTGGACTCAGTGGGAAAAAAGCAGATCATGCTACTTTGCTTGATCTTCTCTGTATAAAAGCAGAGAACAAGATGATCGATGATATAGAGATCAATATCAGCGGGGCTATCATCGATACGACATTGACAGATGATATAGATCAGCTTATTGTCCGTCTATTTGAGCTAAATCAGGAACTGAAAGCGCAGAAACAAGAGTCACTCGAAGACGAAGAGATAGACCCAAGTGAACTGGAACTCTCTGTCATGAACGCTATAAGAGAAAAACGTTTCTCAATGCATTTTCAAATGGCTAAAATAGATGATGGTCTTGATATAGCAGAATCTTCTATCAAACTTTTTGGAAAACAGGGAAAACTGATCCATCAAAAGAGTTATATCCCTGTTATCAACCGTCTTGGACTCTCTAGGGAATTTGATACTTTGATGCTCGAATATCTCGTCGATCTTAGTGCAAGACATGATCATCCTACTATCTTTGCCCTGACTCTTTTTCCATCTACAGTAAGAAATCAGCTCTTTATTGAAAAAGCACAGATATTACTCTCTAACAATGCTTCAGCCAAAGGCAGAATAATGTTCATCCTTGGTGAACAGGAGTATTACAGTCGGACGAGACACTATAATGACTTACTACAGTCATATAGACGAATGGGCGCACTCATAACACTTGACCGTCTTGGTATCTATCAGACCACCCTACTCTATCTAAAAGAGCTTGAGGTGGATGTCATTCGTTTTGACCAGCACTATGGTAAGAAGATAATGGATAACGGTTATCAGTCACTTCTTCGTGGTCTGAACATAAGTGTACACCATCTGGGGATGAAGACCTGGATAAAGATGATACAAAATCATGATGCAGAGATATTGGCTCAATCTATTGGAGTCGATTATATACAAGGTAACAGTATCGCAAAGATAGTACCTATTGAGGAGTTATACAATGAAGTACGGTGAGAAGATCGTAAACGAGTTTGATGTAGACAAAGACTTGGAGATATGGCCTAATGAACATAAAAGGGATTATCTTATCAAGATGACTCTACCCGAGTTTAGTTGTCTCTGTCCCCGAAGTGGTTATCCTGACTATGCGACGATCTACCTGGAGTATACACCTGATGAATGGGTGGTAGAGTTAAAGGCTATCAAACTTTATATAAACAGTTTTAGAGAGCGTCATGTCTCACACGAGAACAGTGCCAATGAGATATATGAGGTACTCGAGAGAAAGCTGAGCCCAAAATATCTGAAAGTCATAGCCGATTATAATCCCAGAGGCAATGTACATACGGTCATCGAGATAGATAGTGAGCATGTGAACAGGGAAAAATAGGACTCTTAATATCTTAAGATGATATCGGTAGTAATACCTTAAACAGTGCTCCATCCTCGTAGTTCTCTACGGTCAACTTTCCCTGACAGTGTTCTTCGATGATAGTCTTACTCATATATAGTCCAAGTCCTGTACCTTCACGCTTCTCTTTTGTCGTAAAATAGGGTTCAAAGACTCTATTTATGATCTTTTCATCGATACCACCCCCATTATCCTGAACACTTATAAGGATGCTATCAGCAATTGGTCTATGTGCAATGATCTTGATCTTTGAGTCATCTGTCTGATTCTCTTTAAAGATATCTTCAGCGTTCTTTATTAGATTTAATAGTACCTGTCTGACCTCATTAGAGAAAGTATGGATGGTACCACAATATTGAAAATCGGTAGAAAGTTCTATATTATTGTCTTTTAAACTGCTCTCTGTAATGGTGAGAACACCTTCTATCAATGATTCAATATCTATTGTGTTCATCTCTTTATTTGCTTTGAAAAAATTTTTGAAATCATCAATGGTATTTGAGAGATGTTGTGTATATTCGGAAATGTTCTGAAGCTTTTTTTGATAAAGCTCTTGATCATAGCGATCTAAAGTCGTTTTTATCAACAGATGATTAGTCGTTGCTGAGATAGCGGATAGAGGCTGGCGCCACTGATGGGCTATCATGCTAAGCATCTCGCCCATCTGGGCAAGTCGTGACTGATAAAGCATATGTTTCTCCTGCTCACGATTCTTATCTATCTCCTCTTTTACGCGTTCCTCAAGACCTTCGTTAAGCACCTGTAACTCTTTAGTCTTTTTATTGACCTCTTTTTCAAGATGAGTATTGAGTCTGTTTAGTTGATTGTGTGATCTTTCGATATTTTTTGAAAGAAATCCAAATTCATCGCTACGTTCAAGTCTGAGGTCAAGTGTCTCATGATGTTTGATGTTTTTTAAGGTCTTGACGATTTTCTCTATTGGACGTGTGAAGAGCAATGAGACAAAATAGGAGACTATGACACTAAATAGTAGAAGTAAAGAGGATTGGATCATCATAGAGTCTCTTTTCTCCTGTATTGTAGTTTGAAGTGTCTCAAGATCATTGGAGATGACAAGATAGGCCATTGGAATATCCAGCAGATAGAAAGTAGTGATATAGAAACTGCTATCGGCAGTATTGACAAGTCCATCTTTATGTTTTTTGAGCGTACTGTTTATGATTTCAAGATCGTAGGGTAGCACTCTTTTCTGTGATGTCAACATCTCATTATCACTGTTGAGAAGATAGATGTTTTGAATGTTCTGATTATGGATAGACTTCATCATGACTTCCGCCCGAACGATATCATCATTGTAGATATGTTCTCTAATAGTGGCACTTAGGAAGTCATGGATAGTCTGATTAGTCTGGGAAAAAGTACTATATGTCTGTTCTTTGATACTACTCAGGTTCTGAAAATAGTTTATTGACTGTAGCGTCAGCATCAACAGACTCAGGTAAAGAAATAGTTTAGATCGAATAGTAGGAAAGAGTGCTTTCATAGTTCACCGTCACTTTTTACATACTTTGACCACTGTTCATGGAGAGTTATATTGAATGCTCTCAGACGCTCTTTGGAAAAGATTATCTTCGGGCGACCATGGTCCCAGTAGAAGATCCCTATGGTTGATAGGTGCTCTTCATATATCCTGATATCTGTTGTAAAAATCAGGGGATAAGTAGTCGATGGGAGGTCCTCTTTATGGTTGACAAGTGCAATATCTGCTTGTTCAGGTCCTTCGACCAGATAAAGGTCTGGTGCCTGTTCTATCACTTCAAAATAGGCTTTATCTACGGTATAGACAGCTACGCGCTCTTTTTGGATGACAGCCAGAAAAAGTTTGTCATAGATCTTCGCAGCCATACTGGTATCGAATGCATAGGACATCGTGACCGATATGATGAGAAGCCATAAAGTTTTCAAAAGAGATACTTTACCTGTAATAAAAAGGTCTGTTGAATTGTCTGATAAGGCCTTGTTTCTACTTTAGACGTAACAGGGTCCACACCATATGTTGTAGTGTTCAGACGGCTGCTATTGAAGATGTTTTCACCTTTGAACGCGATATTGAGTGTGTCATTTACATGATAGTCTATTCCTGCACTGTAATCCAGACTTAGGTCTTTATGATAGTCTGCGTAGTTATTATGCATAAACAACTCATTGAAGAGTCGTATCTTTCCCCAAGTGTCAAAGACGCGTATATAACCGTTTAAGATAGCAAAGTCTCCCACTGGGGAATCATCAATATGGCTGTAATCAATACCAAACTGTAGTTCATGATCGGTTTTGAACCTATATTTTGAGAAGAGATTTATCTCATACACTTTTTGTGTCTCTTGAAAACTCTCTACTGTAGAGTCCGGTCGTATATAGTTGAAGTTCTTGAGCCTCATATACCTTAATATAAATGTGTTCTCAAGAGACTCTTTTTTCCGGCTAAAAGCATAGGTAGTACTAAGCATCGTCTGATCTTTCAGATCACCGGTATCAAGCAAAGGGTCTATTCGTATAGAAGGTGCAATAGGTATCACTTCATAATTGACAAAGAACTTTGATGTTCCTATTGATATGTCGTGGAGAAGACCAAGATGTCCTGAAAGATGATCATTATCATCAACATTGCCGTTGTTATGAAAGTTGGCATATTTGATACCGGTAGTCAGAAGAATATTTTCAGTGATGTCATATTCATCTTCCAGAAAGAGTGTCAAGATATGCTGTTCATCGAAAGGATCCTGAGGTAGTGTTACACCACCAATAGTCTCATCTATCTTAAACTGGTTGTTCCTATATTTCATACCACTCAATAACCTATGGTCATCAAACCTAAAAAGATGTTGTACTTTAGCCGTGATCACTTGATCATCCACTCTACTATTGAGATTATATAGATTCGATATGTCTGTCGATGAACCTGTTAAGGGAAGAATATCTTTATGATCAAATGTAGATTCATGTTGGTCGTAGGTCACAGTAAGTGATAGGTCGTCTGTGAATGCTTTTTTATATCCGACATGAAAGTAATCGGACTCGATATTGTTATTATTGGGTGTCAATGTCGGGCTGATCCCTGCAAAGGCATCCTGCACTCTTTTTAGATAGTGAAACTGTAGACTATCAGTATCACTTTTCAGTGTGGCAAAGAGATGCAGGTCTTTTTTGTCTTGTTCAAGATCGGCACCCAGGTTACCATCGACAGAATCTCGGTTCTCTTGGACATGTGCCCCATAGGCATAGTAGGAGAAGGTCTCATACTTTTGAGCATAAGAGAGGTTCTCTTGATTGCTTCCGCGGCTGCCATATCGAAGGGAGAGTGAGCCGCCCTCATCGCGCTCAGCATTTTTTGAGTAGAGTTTAAGGACCACGTAGGAGGGTTCAGCTGTGAGACTATAACTTGGTTCATTCATATATATCTCAATATGGTCTACAAAATCTAACTCGATGTTACCCAAGATAGAATACCCTGATCCTTGTATACCTGATGCGACTTCCTGATCGTCGATATAGACAGTCATCTGGCTGGAGTTACTTGACATCAGACCAGTCGAAAACATATCTGCGTTAGCATAACGATTCTCGGTATAACCAAAAAAAGAGTACTGTTTTATGACATCTTTGAGGTTTCGTGCCTGCATCCTATCAAGGTCATTGCGGGTATAGACGTTGATATGCCCGATGTTCTCCTTCTTTGTCTCTTCGGAGAGATCACTTTTATGTGCATACTCTTTAAGCATCATATCCATTTCATCGCCCATGAGTAGTGAAGTCAGTAGCAGTGTATAGAGTGCATTTTTGTGCATTTTTATCGACTTTCTGATTGTCTGTGTTCTGGACTTGCATAAAGCAAGACGACCGGTATGAGTAAAAGCCAGATCTTTTTCAAAAGAGATACTTTACCTGTAATATAAAGGTCTGTTGAATAGTCTGATAGGTCTTTCTTTGAACATCATCTGTCAGAGGGTCTGTCCCGACCAAAAAAGTGTTCAAGCGACTTTTATTGAAGATGTTCTCGCCTTTAAAAGAGATATCAAATGTATCACTGGCATGATAGGTTATTCCGGCGCTGTAATCTAGAGACAGATAGTCAAAAGCATTCTTGAGATTATCTCGTATATAAAGTTCATTGAAGAGCTGTATCTTTCCCCAGCTGTCAAAGAGTCGTAAATAAGTGTTGATGACAGAATGGTCACTTTTTATTGCATTATCTATGTAAGCATAATTTACATTGAACTGTATCTCATGGTCGGCATCGAACCTGTAATTTGATGTCATGTCAGCAAAATAACCTTTTATCGTCTCATCAAAGCTCTCAATGACAGTATCTGATCTCATATAGGTGAAATCTTTTAATCTTACATGTCTAAGCATCCAAGAGGTATTATGGTCTTTAGCATGAATATCAAACGAATACATCGCAGTAAATATTTTTTGATCATCGAGATGACCGATATCAAATAGGGGATTTACCTGTACCCAAGGAGTTGTAGGTATGGTGTCATAGTTGATAAAGAACTTTGATGTCCCGATCGGCATACGATAGATCATGGAAAGGTGTCCTGAAATAAAGTCGCTATTAGGGACAGCTCCATTGTTTTTATAGTATGAGTACTTTATTCCTGCCGTCAATAGCGAGTCTTCGGAGGCCTGATACTGATCTTCCAGGAACAAGGTAGTGATATGTTGCTCATCAAAAGGACTCTCTGGAAGAGTGACTACTCCCATACTCATCTTTGAGTCGAACTGATTGTTCCGGTATTTTATCCCGCTTAACAAGGTATGGTCATTGTATTTGATTTGATGTTGTAGTTTGGTAGTGATCACCTGGTCATCAAACGCGTTGTTGGCATCATACAATACCGTAGGTGGGTCTGTCGACAATATCTTCAATGGCAACAGGTCGTTATGCTCGAATGTGTGTTCACTGTGATCATAGGTCACCATAAGTGAGAGAGTGTCAGTAAAGGCTTTCTTATAACCAACATGGAGATAATCGGTCTCGCTTTCGTTACTCAGTGGTGTCAATGTAGGACTGAGCCCGGCAAATGCATCCTGCTCTCTTTTCAGATAGTGAAACTGAAGACTATCAGTATCACTTTGTAAGGTAGCAAACAGATGCACATCTTTTTTGTCTTGTTTGAGTTCAGTACCCATATTACCATCGACACTATCTCGGTTCTCCTGGACATGGGCTCCATAGGCGAAATAGGAGAAGCTCTCAAGTCTTTGTGCATAAGCGAGGTTCTCTTGATTGCTTCCGCGACTGCCGTAACGAAGAGAGAGAGCCTCCCTCATCACGTTCGGCACTTTTTGAATAGAGTCTGATGAGGATAAGGATCGGTTCTACGGTAAAACTGTAGCTTGGTGCTGCTTTATAGATCTCGATATGGTCCACAAAATCTAATTCGATGTTTCCCAACAGTGAATATCCTGATGAGGTGAGACCAGAGGCGACTTCCTGATCATCGATATAGACACGCATCATACTTGAATTGCTTGGCATCAAAGCTGTTGGGTTCATATCAGTGTTTGCATAACGATTTTCGTAATAACCAAAGTAATGATATTGCTTCACGACATCTTTGAGATTACGTGCCTGCATCCTATCAAGGTCACTGCGTGTGTAGAGGATAAGCTCTCCGCTGTCCTCTTTCTTCGTCTCTTCAGAGAGATCACTTTTTTGTGCATACTCTTTAAGCATCACATCTATCTCATCAGCCATGAGTAGTGAAGTCAGTAGCAACAGAAAGGGTATTTTATTTCGCATTATTATTGTCTTTCTAATAACCTATGATCTGGTCTACCTATATGATAGCCTTGTGCATAATCGATACCGCACTCTTTTACTAGGTCATAGACCTCTTTTGATTCTACATATTCGGCAACTGTCTTGATACCCATCTCCTGTGCCAGAGAGACGATCGCCTTGGCAATCTTTCTGCCTTTATCATCATGGATGATATTTTTGATGAACACACCATCGATCTTGATGATATCGATATTGAGATCGAGCAGTCGTCTGAAGCCTGAGTTCTCCACACCAAAATCATCTACAGCTATTTTAAAACCCATTGTCTGAAGCTCGTTTAACTGATAAATGATCACTTTACTGTTCTTTGTAGTAGTGATGTCCTCAAGTATTTCAAATGTGATTCGCTTAGGGTCGATATGGTACTCATCGAGCTTCTTTTTCATAAGCTCTACGAGATACTCCTCATAGAGATCACGTTCGCTGATATTGATAGAGAAGTCAAACTCATTTTTCTGAAAGAAGAGAAAGCTTTTATCGACCATGATCTTTGTGATACTGCTCATCAGACCTAATCTCTTAGCCGAGCTTAAAAAACGCTCAGGCCTGATTACCTTATCATCCAAGATACCTCTGGCGAGTACTTCATATTTGAGTATGTCACCGGTCTGTAGCTCTTTGATAGGTTGAAAATAGGGTTCGATCTTATTATCTTCGATCAAAGTCTTGGTGATCTTCAACCATTTGATCGTCTCAAGTTCATCTGCTGCATGCTGTTTTACAATATCATAGATGGAATATTGATATTGTCCAACCGATTTACAATCCTCAAGAGCATATTCAGCATCGATGAGTGGGTTGGACTCTTTAGTTATTTTGGCAATACCCATGTAGAAGTCGATGATTATCTCACTGTCTCGGACTTCGATGTTTATATGTCTAAAATACCTGTTTATCCGATCACAAAACTTATATACCTCTTTCTCATCATCTTCAGAGAGTAAAAAGACAAACCAGTCTGATTCGACTTTAAAAAGAGGAGTATGGCTATTTGCATGGTGTTTTAGGTTCTGGGCAACAGCGTAAAGGGTCTCATTTGAGAAGGATCGGCCGTACTCTTTTCTGATCAAGTTGAAATCATTGATATCAAGTAGGAGTAGATAAGTGTATTTTTTGGATCGTACCGCTTCATCAAGTCTTATACTATTTTCAAGTCTTGTCAAAGGGTCGTGCGAATAGGCATGTTGAAGTTCTCTCGTTTTTTCGATGACTTTTTGTTCGAGGTTTTTTTTATAGTCATTGTTCTCATGCCTATTTTTGATGTGTTTGACGACACGTATCAAGACATCTACAAACTGCTCTAGTTCAATGGGTTTAAGAAGATAACCTTCAACACCCAATTTGATGCCTTCTCTAAAATATCCTGATTCATTGTATGCTGAAAGGACCAATATTGGTATCTCTCTATTGGTCTCACGAATCTTAGCTATCATCTCAAGCCCACTCATCACAGGCATATTGATATCGGTGATGATCAGATCGAAATCATCTTTATTGTAGGTATCGAGCCCTATTTGTCCATCTTCTGCCACAATGATCTTAGGAAAGAACTCTTCAAGCACCTGCATGGTGCTTTCTCTGGCATTTGCATTGTCTTCGACATAGAGCAGTCTTAGTTGGCTGGAAGTGGCCATCAATGTTTCCAAAGTCTGTGCCGTCATCTCTATATGTCC
>JADGEC010000223.1 GCA_016744575.1 Sulfurimonadaceae bacterium
GCTTATGCGTGCTTTACATACACTGGTGGATGCTACAAAAGCATCATCATCAGAAAACTCATCGATCGCCCATGAACTCTCTACGACAGCATTAGGTGTCGGAAACAATGTTGAAAGGTCTGTCATAGTCATCAAAGAGGCTACACATGATGCAACAGAGATCAAAGTCGAGATCGACCAGTCCATCGTAGATGCGCAAGAGAGTAAACAGGGGATCATAAGGGCAAATGAAAACCTGAGTTCTGCCCGTGATGAGATCATCAGCTTAACCTCCAAGGTCCAGCAAAGTGCTGAAGCAGAAGTGCTATTAGCAGAGAGTATGAACACACTCTCGGAGGATGCAAGTGAGGTCAAGACGATCCTCGAAGTCATATCAGACATTGCTGATCAGACGAACCTTCTCGCGCTTAATGCCGCTATCGAAGCAGCACGAGCCGGTGAACATGGACGTGGTTTTGCTGTAGTCGCGGATGAAGTCCGTAAACTTGCAGAACGTACGCAAAAGACACTGACTGAGATCAATGCGACTATCAACATCATCGTCCAGTCCATCATGGATGCCAGTAGCCAGATGAGCAGTAACTCTTCTGAGATACAGGCATTGGCACATATCGCTGCCGAGGTAGAAGAGAAGATAAATATCAGCGTGTCAGGCGTCGATGAAGCGATGCATGCCAGCGATAAGACGGTCATGGACTTTGAACAGACAGGTAAGAGTGTCGAATCGATCGTCTCCCGTGTGAACGAGATCAATGATATCTCATCGCAAAATGCCCGAAATGTCGAAGAGATCGCAGCTGCAGCCGATCATCTGAATTCGATGACAGATGATCTGCACACCAAACTTGAAGCCTTCCGTACCTAGCAAGCTTGTGCTCATCGGTGCCTCTACCGGAGGCCCTGGGCATATTGAAAAGCTCATCCTTTCCTTACCGCTACTGCAGGACACCAGTATACTCATCGCCCAACACATGGCGGTAGCGTTCATACCAAGCTTTGCACAAAGACTTCATCGTATCTTTGGTGAGCATCTTTTAATAGCGGAGAATGGTATGAGTGTTGAAGCTGGAAATATCTACATCTGTCATGGATATACCAAAGTCGTGCAAGGCGGTTCAGGATTGATTTTCGTACGGTCTCCCTCTCCAAAGGATGCTTATAACCCCGATATCGACCACCTGTTCCATTCATTGGTACCGTTCACAGATGACATCACCATACTGGCCGCGATATTGACGGGAATCGGTGAGGATGGTGTCTTGGGATGTAAAGCTATCAGCGAAAAGGGCATGAGGTGTATGACGGAAAGTGAACAAAGTGCGATTGTCGATGGGATGCCAAGTCGGGCCAGAACGATGGTACCTGACATCGAAGTCATGCACATTGAGGATATGATCGAGAACATAAAGGAGTTTTGCCGTTGATGTTTGACTTTTTAAAGAAGACTAAGAGAGGGAAACAGCCAGCAGGGACAGAAAGTAAGATCGAGCAAGAAGAGTTCGATGACATCACACCTGTCGCCCGCTACTTTAAACTTGAGACCGGTGTGGACTTTGATAGGCATATCAGCATCTTGACGAACAAGGTCACTACTTTTTGCCGACAACATGATATCTACTCGTTCATCGAACTGTTGGCTCGGATCGAGCAAAAAGCAGAATTGAGACAAGGGTTGATAGACTACTTGACTACCAATGAGAGTTATTTTTATAGGGAGATCAAACAGATAGAAGAGTTGGTCCGACTTGCCAAAAAGAGAGAAAGTGCCTTTTCCATACTATGTGCGCCATCTGCGACAGGTGAAGAACCATTCAGTCTAGCGATCGCACTATTGGAAGCAAGAATACCAGGAGATCGGTTCAAGATCACAGGTATAGATATCAATCAAGAAGCTATTGAAAAGGCGTGGGAAGCTAAATACAAAGAGCGTAGCGTACAAAATCTCTCTGAAGAGATGAAAAACAGGTATTTTTTTGAGTCTAACGGGAGCTTTATGCTTCAGCAGAACATCCGGTCTTTGGTGACATTCCAAAAGATAAACTTGTTTGATCATGATCTTCAAAAGATCGGTAGATTTGATTTTATCTTCTCTCGAAACATGC
>JADGEC010000132.1 GCA_016744575.1 Sulfurimonadaceae bacterium
GTGAGACAGAGGTTTCCCATATCGCCTTTAGGGTCTATGATGATAGAGGGGATATTATCGATAGCTGCCTCTTCTATAAGCCCGATACCCAGCCCTGTCTTACCACTACCGGTCATGCCTATGATGGCAGCGTGTGTCGTCAGGTGTTTGCTTTTATAGAGGGTCAATGCCTCATCTTTGACATCTTTACCTAAATATAAAAGGCCCAGTCTTTCGTAGATATCTATCATCGATCATCCCTTTTTAGAGTGTTTTTACTCGATCTCGACCACTATGTTTTGCTTTATAAAGTGCTTGGTCTGAGCGGTTCAGTAATTGATCGAACGACCTGTCGGACTGTAGTTCTGCGATACCGATACTAACGGTAAAGGTCACGTTATTTTTCATACTGTCGATATAGGAGAGTCCTCGGACCTGCTCGAGCAATCGCTGTGCGAATAACTCTGCACCGGAGAGAGAGGTGTTTTGCAGGCAGATGACGAACTCCTCGCCACCAACGCGACCAAAAAGATCACTTTCTCTAAGCAGCGTCTGTACGTTATCACAAAAATGTCGAAGTATAGCATCCCCTGTCTGATGGCCATAGGTGTCATTGATATTTTTAAAGTAGTCGATATCGATCGAGAGGACCTGCAGCGGTGTACCGTTGCGTTGGGATACTTTGAAATAGTTCTCTGCCGTCTCTATAAGATATCGGCGGTTATAGATACCCGTCAACATGTCAGTGTGAGCTAGTTCCTCAAGATGTTTGTTGGCTTTGGAAAGTTCTGTAGTACGCTCTCTGACTTTACGCTCAAGTGTGTTGTTCAAGTGCGTATAGTAGAGGTTGCGGACTAACAGCAAGATGATCAGGAACAGTATCAGGAAGATCCAGAACCTATAGGCTTCTATGACATCGCTGACCCCAAAGTCTAGATGTTCATACGGAGGCAGCTTGAGTCGTTTGAGCATGGTACGAACAGATGTATAGTCCAGCGGAACGCTCCAGCCGCTGATAGCAGCATCGATCGCCTCTTCAGAATCTGAAGGCATACTGATCAGTGCCGTAAGGATATGGTTTGCTACATGTTCAGGGACATGCCCTAGTCTCGCAAAAGGCCATTCAGGATTGAGACTTGTGCTGACCATAAAAGGAAAAGCTTCATGCTTCATCGAATGGATGAGTTCGATATCATCAAGATCGATCGATCCTTCCTGGCTCATATGTTCTAGTGTGTCGGTCCGTACCGTTCCAACATCTGCACTGCCTGCCAATACCGCCTGGACAACGGCATCATGAGTACCTAAAAAAGAGAGGCTGATATCATCTTTATTGAGGCCGTTCTCTTTGAGTAGCTCATAAGCCATGACCCAGCCGCCAAAGGAGTTTGCGTTCACAGCAGCTAATCGCTTACCCTTGAGTGAAGCGATCTCAGGCGATGTCGACATCGCTTTTTTTCTAAAGATGACGCCTCCAAAATGATTTGTCGGTTGCTCTTGATCGATGCCTCTGTTGTTAAGTGTAGCAATACGCGAGACTCCGTAGTGATGTGCCATATTGATATAGTTCATCGGATTTGTCAGCAGAAAATCAATCTTTTTTGATACGATAGCTGCGTTGAGTCTATTGAAATGGATGGGAACGATCTCTATATGTTCGTCTTGCAGTACCCGGTTAAGATAGTCGGCTAAAGGTGTCCATCGTTTGAGTGTGTTCTCATCACCTCGTTTGGACAGGACGCCAAGCTTAAGCCGTATCTTGTTTAATCCAAGTGGGTCGATAAAGTCATCTAAGCTATCTTCTTGATCACTGGTGAGCCTGGAAAGGTCATAGAGCTTCAGTATAGTCTCTATCTTTTCACGAGATAGATGCCCCAGTTCGCCTTGTTCATCGTAAGCGAGGCCTTTTAATGCCTCTCCTTCAAAGATGAGACTATCGAGTGTCTTCTGCTGGGAGTTGTATTTGTCATAGATGAGAGCAGCCATCTCTTCGATGTTCTCAAGTGCCCACTTCCAACCACGTAATGATGCATCGTAGAACGCTTTAGTCCGATCAGGATGATCGATGATCTGCTGTTGGGAAGTAAACAGGATGTCTCCGTAATAGTCTGCACCATGATCAGCAGGGTTTAGAATATGAAAGTCGATGCCTTGCTTTTGAAGAAGATAGGGTTCGTTGGAAAGATAGCAGGCCATGGCATCTGTCTTGCCATCTATCAGATCTTGGAGTCTGAACGAGTGAGGCTGCAGTTCGATATCATCAAGACGGACTCCATCAGAAAACAACATGGCCATAAAAGAGGCAGAGTTGGACTGATCACGTGTCACCATGATCTTTTTACCTCTGAGGTCTTTGGGAGTGCTTATGTCGGGATCGGTCGTGATCAAGACCGAAGGTGATCGTTGAAAGATCGCGCCAAGAGCTACGACGGGAAGTCCGTTTGAATGATCGATGAGTAAAGAGGAGCGTCCTACTCCAAACTCAGAAGTCTGTGTGACGATATCATCGACCACATGACTGTCATGCTTAAGCTCTTTTATCGTGACATCAAGTCCGATCTCTTCATAATAGCCTCGCTCTTTGGCAGCATAAAAGCCCGCAAACTGAAATTGGTGAAGCCAACTCAGTTGGAGTGAGACCTTGTCATCGTGCGCATAGATCGGCATCAGAGACAGAGATAGTAAGAGTAAATATCTAAACAGTACTAACATGGATAAATATTATCATAACATCGCATAGATCACTATACTTTACGCATCGCTTTAGTGGACTCTTTTATACCTTATGATGTGTTGACGATTAAACGAACTTGTCATAGGTAGTTTTTCTGTTAGGTCGTCTTTCATATTTGAGAAGATATGATGAGAGTGAGCTGGGTGAGTGAAGAGTATACTAAAACGATCAAAGACCCATTTAGAGATAAAAATGCTATTTTTTGATTTTTTTAATGTTTATATGATCGAATGTTGACCTTCGCTGAGTACAATGGTAAGATCACAAAAAAAGGTAAAAGATGAACACACTCACTAGACTCTTAAGTATTGCAGCGATCACAGTCACAGCACTCTCTTCTTTGAACGCATCAGAAGCAAAGGTCGCTCACATACTTGCTCCATGGCAGGCTGAAGGGATGCTCTTTATGATCGAAGAGAAGAAAGCAAGGTTCTTTGGTGCGGTCGAAGGGACGATGTATGTGCAGACCGGAGATAAGACGCATATGGATGAACTCGCTTTTGTCTGTCCAAGTACACAGATCATCGACTTAAGCGATGAGACGGTAGTCACGGAGGGTAACTGCATCATCGGAGTGGAAGAGGATGTCATCTTCGCGGCCTTCTCATGCGCCGGTCCGACAGATGGATGTGAAGGAAGGTTCGATCTTAAAGGGGGTACTGGTAAGTTCAAAGGTATCTCTGGTGGAAGTCTGATGAGTTCACGTACGGCGATGAAGGGACTGGAGATCACACCGGGTACGATGACGGCACAGAAACAGGCTTCAGGCTTGATGGTCCTACCAGAGCTTACCTACAAGACCCCTGCGAAATAGTCTTGACTGATAGGTCGGATACAGGAGGTATCACCTTAGTCGCATTTGGCGACAGTATCACTTTTGGCGAGGGTGACCCTGGTGGTGGTTATTGCTTTCGTTTAAGTGAGCTTCTTACCGCTGCGACAGGAAACCCTTATCGCATTATAAACAGAGGTGTCTCCGGAGAGACTTCTGCTCAGGGCCTAAAACGACTTCCCGCTATCATCGCATCCTATTTGGATGCAAGCCGTTACCTTATCTTGTTTGGTATGAACGATGCCAGACCTTGGGCCAAAGTCCCAAGTGGCTTAGGTCAAGAGCCTGCTCCCAAGAACTCTTATAAAGCAAACATACAGAAGATGATCGAGCTGGTAAACGCAGCAGGAAAAGAGGTCGTGTTAGCAAAGATACCTATAGCCCTTGGTGACCAGAAAGACTCAATTACTTATACCGACCCTGATAGGGGAGCTAGAAGTAAAAATATCAAAGTCTATAATCAGGTGATAGACGAATTATCCGCAGACCCAAACAATACCATCACTATTACTCCGCCAGATCTATATAAGCACTTTAAAGCACACCATAAAGATGAGTATTTTGATAATGTCCATCCTAATGCCAAGGGATATGCGTCTTTGGCATCACGCTGGTTTGATGCTTTGACACACAAAACCCAAGATGATCAATAAGGTTCATAACTGTTGGTAGATGTAAACATGAAGTGAGTACAATTATGTCATCTATATCTATGTCTAGAAAGATCGTTTGATGCTGAAAAGAATTATCTTGATGATGTTGTTTGTCTTACCGCTTTATGCACAGAGCGAGAGTGGCATCTCAGACTACTCAGAAGAGGTGCTTAAGAAGATGATAGGGCATATGCTCGTTCTCGGTTTTGAGCAGGAGAGCATTACATCTGAAAGTACTATTGCTTCTGATATTAAAAAATATGAACTTGGCGGTGTCATCCTCTTTGACCGCTTTTATACAGACCGAAAGAAGGTCAAGAACGTTCGTGACCCACGACAGTTAAAGAAGCTCACCGCGCAGCTACAAGCCATCTCTTCAAGACCTTTACTTATCGCTATTGACCAAGAGGGCGGTAAAGTGGCGAGACTGAAAGCGTCTTATGGTTTTGCTCTTACGGAGTCTGCCGCTGAGATAGGCGAAAAGGATGATGTCGTGTTTGCAAAAAAAGCTTACTCCTCTCTGGCGAACGAGCTTTCGACTAACGGCATAAACTGTGATTTTGCACCGGTCGTCGACCTTAGTGTCAATCCTCAAAACAAGGTCATCTTTCAACTCGAACGCTCTTATGGTAGTGCTCCTGAGAAAGTAAGCAGGTTTGCCGGTATCTTTATGGAAGCTCTCAAAGAGCAGGGTGTCGTCAGCGTGTTGAAGCACTTCCCGGGGCATGGTTCATCACTTGGTGATTCGCATGAAGGTTTTGTCGATGTCTCAGATACATGGTCAGAGATAGAACTTAGACCTTATGAAACGCTCATCAAAGAGAAGAGAGTCGACATGATAATGACGGCACACGTCTTCAACCGCCATCTCGATAAGAGCTACCCGGCAACACTCTCTCATGATGTCAATACAAGACTTTTAAGAGAGAAGATGGGTTATGAAGGTGTCATCATCTCTGATGATCTGCAGATGAAAGCGATCGGAAAGCTGTACACACTCAAAGCGACCGTTACACTGGCTATCAATGCAGGTGTGGATATGCTGCTATTTGGCAATCAGCTTGGACACCAGGATACAGATGAGCTTATTGAAGTCATCTATCAGCAGATAAAAGATGAACAGATAGGACTATCCAAGATCATCGAAGCTAACCATAGAATCATGACACTGCATAGCAAATATGCAAAACACCAACAGTAAGGATCTCCCATCAAGACAAGTCGCCATATAACACTACTGTTTCTATTCATCGCTGCATTAAGTCGTGCGGATGAGATCACGATCATCGACATGCCGATAGACTTTGGCGAGAAGAGAGTCGAGATGACCAAAGAGTACATCCAGACGCACTATGGGAAGCGGGTCAGTGATATCAAGATAGACCCGAAGATCATTGTGCTGCACTGGACCGCGATCGATGATCTCAATAGCTCATATGAGCGTTTAAGACCTGAAGAGCTGGTTAGTGATCGTATAGATATCGTCAAGGCAGGAGCATTGAACGTCTCTACGCACTTTATGATCGACCGTGATGGGACTATCTACCGTTTGATGCCCGAAGATATGATGGCAAGGCATGTGATAGGGCTGAACTACTGGAGTATCGGTGTCGAGAACATCGGTGGCAAAGACAACAAAGAAGAGGACCTGACAGCAGAACAGGTGGAAGCGAACATCGAGCTGGTCAAATACCTCAAAGAACGTTTTCCGAAGATCCGTTATCTCATCGGGCACCATGAGTATCGTGCGATGGAAGACACCCTTTTATGGCTGGAAAAAGATGATGGTTACCGCACCGTAAAAAGTGACCCGGGGCCGAAGTTTATGAGTGAAGTGCGCGCGGGGGTAGAGGGCCTTAGACTTAAGACACCTCCCGGGATGCATTGATGGAGTCTGCTTTCGGCACCATTGACTGGGTAGTCTTTGTCGCCTATTTTCTATTGATCGCTATCAGTTCGGTCCTGCTGAGCCGAAAAGCTATCACGACTTCGAGAGAGTATTTTGTCGGTGGCAATACTATGCCAACGCTGGCGGTAGCTATCTCTGTTCTGGCAACTTCACAATCAGCAGCTACCTTTTTGGGCGGTCCGGAGTACTCCTTTCGACTGGACCTTACCTTCCTCGGTTTTTATGCCTCAGCCTTTTTGGCAGTCATCTTTGTAGCCAAAGTGCTGATCCCTCGTTTTTATGCTATCAAAGCGGTAACAGTCTATGAACTGCTTGAGATCCGTTACGGTGAACGGGCGAAACAGCAGGCGGGCGTGATGTTCCTCATCGGGCGTGTCTTTGCCAGTGGAGCGCGTCTCTACATCGGTGCACTGGCCGTCTCGATGATCTTGTTCAGCGACATAGAGGCTGGACATGTAGCCATCGCTATCGTGACCTTGATGCTCGGTGCGATGGCTTACACCTATTTTGGAGGCGTCCGCTCGGTCATCTTTAGTGATATCATCCAGGCAGTGACTTATATCGGTGCCGGGATAGCTGTCTTGGCTTACCTCTACTATTCTCTAAACAGTGATCTCTCCACCATCCTATCTGCACTTGCATCAGAGGGAAAACTAAATCTCGTAGATCTACGCTCGGACTTCTCATCGGCTGCCAATTTTACGCTTTGGGGATTGCTCAGTGGATGGCTGCTGCTAAACATCGCCGCCTATGGATTAGATCAGGATATGACGCAGCGGGTACTCAGCTGTAAAAACCAGAAAGAGGGTGAGCGTTCGTTGATACTCTCCATCGTCTTTACGATCCCTGTCGTCCTGCTCTTTCTGGCTATCGGACTTCTACTCTATCTTCACTATTCACATCCGGATTTTTCCGCGGTGGCAAATGGCGGTCCAGAGCAGCTCTTTGAGGGTGAGAAGATCACGATCTTTATGTACTACATCTTAAACGAGATGCCAGAAGGCTTACGTGGTCTTGTGACTGTCGGAGCTATCGCGGCTGCGCTTTCAAGTACGAACTCTGTCCTTGGGGCGATGTCTTCTGTCGCCATTGAAGATATCTACAAACCGTGGAGACTAAAACAAGCCACTATAGATGAGATGCATTTTGTCAAAGCCGCGAGGATGGCCGTGGTCGTCTTCGCACTGCTGCTCTCTATCATGGCTATGGTGAGTTACTACTGGCAGCGCTACAGTGATCTGCCGCTGCTCAGTTTTGCTCTGGGTGTGATGGCTTTTGCCTATACGGGACTACTAGGGGTCTTCTTCTCTGCCATATTCACCAAACGTGGAAATGCGCAGACCATCATCCCTGCACTTGTCGGTGGCTTTTTAACGGTACTGGTACTGCAGCCTTATGTTCTTGGTTATTTGACAACATTTAAACTCGGCTTTGCCTGGCAGATCTTGCTCGGCACACTAGTCTCTTTTCTTATCATGCAGTCAGGGACTTCGCAAGAAGAACGAGTCAAGGAGAAGTCATGAAAGAGCTTTATATCGGTCTGATGTCCGGGACAAGTCTTGACGGAGTGGATGTGGTCTTATGCGAGATCGATGCAGCTAAGTGTGAACTGCTGACTTCGATGGAATACCCGTTTGATAAAGCACTGAAAAAAGATATCTTGCGCATGATAAATGGAGAGACTACGCTTAAAGAGCTCGGGCAGGTCGATCATCGTCTGGGACTTCTTTTTGCCAATGCGGTCAATGCGCTTATTGCCCAAGAGCAGATAGATTGTTCCGAGATAAAAGCCATCGGCTCACATGGTCAGACGCTTTGGCATGAGCCTGATGCAGACCATCCCTTTTCGATGCAGTTAGGTGATGCCAATGTCATCACTACAAAAACAGACATCCAGTGTGTAGCTGACTTTCGACGAAAAGATATTGCTTTAGGCGGGCAGGGTGCCCCATTCGCTCCAGCTTTTCATCAGTTCCTCTTTAAAGAGTTGAAGTCTTCAGTAGCTGTTGTCAATGTCGGTGGAATGGCAAATATCACTTTGCTAGGTGATGGAGTGACAGGTTACGATACCGGTCCGGGTAATGTACTTCTCGATCTCTGGATAGAAAAAGAGCAGGGGAAGACTTATGATTCTGATGGTGCTTGGGCAAAATCTGGCAGGGAAGATGAGAAGCTGCTGGATGACTTTTTGTCTGATCCCTATTTTTCCAAAGAGCCTCCCAAGAGTACGGGTAGAGAACTTTTTAATAGAGAGTGGCTTTTAGGCATGTTAAAGAAACATGTCGAAATCAGAGCACAAGATGTTCAGGCAACGCTTCTGGAGCTAAGTGTGCAGTCCATAGCTAACGAGGTGAAAAAGTCCAAGTGTGAACTTCTACTAGTCTGTGGCGGCGGTGCAAAAAACAGT
>JADGEC010000133.1 GCA_016744575.1 Sulfurimonadaceae bacterium
ATGCTCAGCAGAGTCAGAAAGAATGTGAATGTCAGTAGCAGTATGTTCATGGATGGCATTATAGGACATGCTATATTAGATGCGTATAAAGTAACGATGCCTATTGAAGACAGTTATGTATCGTGCTGGATTCAATCACATCAAAGTCACTCTCAGTTATCATTCGCAAAACTCAATTCAGATCAATAGACCCCGTTTTGGCTACCGGTCTGAGACAAAGGTAAAGACAGATGCAAGACAAGCACGCACTCATCGAGTCCGTCACCCCTCTGGCCATCTTAAAAGCCGTGACACCAGAAGCCAGAGAAGCCATCAACTCAAGCTGCCTCGGTCAAGAGACCATTGGTATCTGGAACTTCCCTTTCCGTATAGGACGAGAGTCTCGTGCACAAATAGTCGATGGTCAACTCGTCGTCTCGGAGCGTCACCGTAGAGGTCAGGACAGTATGCCTACAAATGACCTTTATCTGCACGATAACGGTAAAGAGACACATATTTCCAGAGAACACCTTAGTCTAAAACAAGTAGATGGGCACTACCGACTCATAGACAGAGAGAGTGCCTGCGGTACTGCCATCGGGTCGGTACTCGTCGGTGGAGAAGAGCATGGAGGAGAATACTTACTCAATGACGGCGACACCATACGTATTGGTGGTTCAGGCTCCCCGTTTCTATACGAGTTCATCACACTCGTATAGTCTTCAATACTATGACAATATGAAATACTATAAATAAAGCCTCTGCTTGAGCTATATACGCATACTATCGCTATTGATGATACTTCTACTGGGTCTCGTGCTTTTCATAAACCTCGGGCGATCAGTCGACGCAGCTCAAGAGCCTCGCAAAGCGGACATCATCGTATCACTCGGTGGAGACACCTTTGGATGCAGACTTGCCAAAGCAAGGGAACTCTATCATCAAGGCTACTCCGATTCTGGAAAAATAGTCTATACCGGCTCAAACAACCTATTTGATGAGCGTTGGTCTTGTTCGAGTAGAAAGACCTACTTGCAAGATGGCGGTATAGATCCTGATGATACCGTCAATATAGATGAGACCATGATAAGTAATACAGTCGAAGAGTTGCTATTTGTCAAAGCCTATATGCTTAGGCATCACTATAGTAGTGTTCTTTTCGTCAGTCACCCGACCCATTCGGGAAGGATCCTAAAGTTCGCCGACCTTATAGCAGAGTACGATGAGCATGGTTTGCGTCTTATGGTCGTAAGTACAGAGCCGAGATGGTGGGACAGAGAACATTTCTACACTGATGGGCAAGCTATCAAAGAGAGTCTAAAGGAGATCTTCAAACTCGTCTATGGCCTTATCAAGTACAACACACCCCTCATCTACTATACAAAATACTATGAGAAAGTACGTACTGGAGAGTGGGAAGCATCACTCGAACGCCTCGAGAGAAAAGAGCATAAGTGAAACCAGCTATCTCTGGTTATAATTGAACCTATAAAGGGCATCTCTAAATAGACTTTACAGGAAGGCTGGTCATGGCATCTCGATATCTGATACTAATGATCTTACTCTTATCCTCACTTTTTGCAGAACATCGTCTGCGACCTATCTATACTTATAGTGATAGTACCATCTACAGTACGACCCTGTTCCCCTCTCTTAAAGAGCGTTTCAGACTTATCACCATCCCCAAAGGGAAAAAAAAGCACAAGGTCTCTGCTGAAGAACTTATCACGATGTTCTCTAAGCACAAGATAACAGTAAAAAAAGGGCGTAGTCGTTTTATCACCTTTGTCAAAAAGAGTCCTGCGGATCTCAGTTCGCTGAAGTCAAAGGTAACTACGCTTTATAAGCAGCACTACCCATCGATCCACATCCAGGCAGTGACCCTGATACCACGTGCCTATACGACCACGCTGCCCAAAGACTACACACTCTCTTTAAAGGAGAGAGACTTCAGACGCAATCGAGGCACCCTCTATATTCGTACCACGACACATGCGCAGAAGATCTTCTTTGATTATCATCTTGATGCCAAGATCGATGTCATCCATACCAAACAGACACTTGAGCGAAAAGCGGAGATCACCCGCTTTAATACTACGAGCCGAACAGTGGCTTTTGAACTGCTCAAAGAGGAACCACTCACATCCATAGGCACTCAGCAATACCGTTTGAAACACAAGATAAAAGCCAATAGACCGATCGGTGTACGTGATGTCGAATCCTCTCCGATGGTAAAACGGGGCAAACCTCTCGCTGTTTCCATCCATTCAGGTGGGCTTTTAATAGAATTTGCGGCTGTTGCCCTTGAAGATGGGGCATTACATGATATTATTTCAATACGAAAACATGACGGTCAGCGACTCAGAGCGAAAGTGACCGGGATAAACAGTGTGGAGGTCGAATGAGAGATGTACAGATGAGCGACAATAGAGAGAACCTATGCCCCCGAAGCGTGTAGTCATCGCGATCAGTGGGGCCAGCGGGGCTTCACTGGGGCTAAAAGCACTGGCCGCCCTGCCCGATTCGATCGACAGGCACCTCATACTCTCCTCGCATGCTGAGATAGTCTTGGACAAAGAGGAGCAAGCAGGTATCACCGTTCATAAAGATGAGGCCATCTGGGCATCTGTCGCTTCAGGCTCGTTTGGTGTCGATGCGATGATGGTCATCCCCTGCAGTATGAACACGCTGGCAAAGATCTCATGCGGTATAGCCGACAATCTCATCACACGTGCAGCAGCCGTCATGATAAAAGAGCAAAAGAAGCTGCTGCTTGCCCCCAGAGAGATGCCCTTTTCCGCGATCGCGCTGGAGAACATGCAAAAACTGGCAACACTAGGCATCATCATAGCACCTCCGGTGATGGCCTATTATTCAAAACAGGAGTCACTAGAGGCGATGGAAGATTTTATGATAGGCAAATGGTTCGATCTCATCGGCATCCCCAACGATCTTTATGAGAGGTGGCAATAGATGAGAAGAGTAGCACTCTACCCAGGGACGTTCGATCCCATCACAAATGGTCACTATGACATCATCGAGAGAGGGATCAGGCTTTTTGATGAGATCATCATCGCTGTCGCAGACTCACGCGATAAAAAACCGATGTTCACACTAGATCAGCGTATCGAGATGGCTAAGATAGCCACTGCACATCTGGAAAGAGTCAGAGTCGTAGGATTCGACAACCTGACTGTCGATCTGGCAGAGAGTCTCGATGCTACGATCTTGATCCGTGGACTACGGGCCGTCAGTGATTTTGAGTTTGAGCTTCAACTGGGTTATCTTAACAACTCACTTAACGATGCCATAGAGACTGTCTATCTTATGCCTACACTGCAACACGCTTTTATCAGCTCATCGATAGTACGAAACCTGCTGAAGTTCGATGGCAGGACTGACCATCTACTACCGGCATCTGTTCAGAAAGTCATAGGGAGCATGCGCTGATGTATATTGCCATCGAAGGTATCGATACCGCAGGAAAAAGTACACAGATCGCCCGACTTGCTGAAGTGTTCAGTGATGCGATCATCACCAAAGAGCCTGGAGGAACGGCGATTGGCACGAAGATACGAGAGATCGTGCTCCATGGAGAGGTCCAGAGTCCAAAAGCCGAGTTCCTGCTATTTCTCGCAGACCGTGCAGAGCATATGGAGCAGATCATCAAACCAAACAGTGAGAAGCTTATCATCTCAGACCGTAGTTTGGTCTCAGGTGTCGCCTATGCCATGGTACAGGATAAGCTATCACAAACGGCCATCTTGCATCTTAACCGATTTGCTACGGATGGCATCTATCCAGAGAGACTCTTTATCCTTAAGTTAAGCGAAGATGAACTCACCTACCGGCTTTCACAAAAAAGACTAGATGGCATCGAAGCACGCGGTACCAGCTACCTGTTAAAGATCCAGGATGCCCTGATAGAAGCGGCATCACTGCTTAAGATCGAGACCCATATAATAGAAGCTTCAGAGACTATAGAAGCTATCACAGAAAAAATAATAACCACTATCAAGGAAGAAGCATGATAAGATCGCTTCGCGGGATGAACGATATCCTGTCACCGGAGAACGAACGTTTTGAGTTTTTTATCAATACAGCGACGACTATTGCCAAACGCTATGGTTTTGAGTACTTTGAAGCACCGCTGCTTGAAGAGACAGCCCTCTTTAAACGCTCCGTAGGAGAGTCAAGCGATATCGTCGGTAAAGAGATGTATCAGTTCACCGATAAGGGTGGCAATGATGTCTGTCTGCGTCCGGAAGGAACAGCGGGTGTCGTACGCGCTTTCATCCAAAACAAGCTCGACAAAAAAGGAGGCATCCAACGCTTCTTCTACCACGGCCCGATGTTTCGTTATGAGCGTCCGCAAAAAGGCCGTCTTCGTGAGTTCCATCAGTTTGGTGTAGAGAGTTTCGGTATCGCGTCCGTCTATGAGGATAGCTCTGTCATCATGATGGTAGCTGACATCCTCAAAGCGCTGGGTATCACCTTCCGGTTAAAACTAAACTCCCTTGGTTGTCCGGAGTGTATGCCTCCCTACCGTCAAAAGCTGGTCGGTTTTCTAGAGAGTGTCGAAGAACATATCTGTGATGACTGTGTCCGCCGAAAGGCGACAAACCCTATCCGCGTACTAGACTGTAAGAACAGCTCCTGTCAGAAGGTCTATATCGAAGCGCCAAAACTTCTTGATAACCTTTGTGAGAGCTGCGATAGTGACTTTACCACCCTGCAAAAGCTTCTTACAGACAATGGCATCGATTTTGAGATCGACAACCATCTAGTACGTGGTCTAGACTACTACTCCAAAACAGCTTTTGAGTTCATCAGTGATGGCATAGGTGCGCAAAGTGCTATCGCCGGAGGGGGACGTTATGACCGCCTAGTCGAGTTCCTTGATGGAAGACCCACTCCCGCTGTAGGTTTTGCTATTGGTATAGAGCGCCTCTTAGAGTTGATCGTGATGCCTGAACCGATACGCGAAGGCTACTATTTTGGTGCGATGGATGAAATAGGTATCGATATGGTGATGCAGAGTGCTCAGAAAAAGCGACAAAGTGAACGTGTCATCATAGAATATACAGCGAAAAGTCTCAAGGCCCATCTGAAAGGTGCTGACCGCGTCCATGCCCGTTACTGTGCAGTCGTCGGTGAAAACGAGTTAAAAGCTGGTACAATCTGGGTAAAGGACCTGGTCGAAAAGAGCGAGTCTGTCATCAAGGTAGAGACTATTTAAAGGGGTTTGTCATGATCGATGTGATGTTTGAGTTCTTCTTGGAGTTTATTGAGTTCATACTGCTGGGACTATTTATTGCGATCGTCTTTCTCTACATCTATGACCGTTATGTCCAGCGGCGTCACCAGCTTCTGATCAACTACCCGGTGATCGGTCGTATGCGGTATCTCTTTGAAGCACTTCGCGAACCACTGCGTCAGTACTTTGCTGAAGAGAACTTTTATGAGTCCCGCGACAAAGTGGACTGGGTCTATAAAGCCGCTAAAAATATTCCTAATTACCAATCGTTCTCTGTCACCCAGCCTTTTTCCGGTTCGCGTTTCATTGTAAAACATGCGACTAATGTACTCAATGATGATGAGGTCTCTGATGAGGTCTCTGTCACTTTTGGTAAAGATCGTGACATCCCTTTTGAATCACCCTCACCTATCATCCGCTCTGCTATGAGTGATGGAGCACTTAGCCCTGAAGCTGTTCGCGCCTTTTCTCTAGGGGCGCAACTGGGTGATTTCCCTGTCAATACCGGAGAAGGTGGACTGACTACCAATCACCTCTACACCTTTCGTCCCGATCACGATAGTCACAAGTTTCTTGAGATCGTAGAGAGCACCCCTTTTTCAGAGCTGATGTTCAAAGTAACAGCCCTGCTTTTTAACCGTGCCAAAGCCATCGGTCTCTATCGTAAGATCCTGCTGCATAAAAGTACGGAAAACACTTATATCTATGACCCTGACAGCCATGCCCTTTTTAGAGTCAACTGGAAAGCCCCGTTAGACGACTTTCCAAAGATCGTACCCAACACCATACCGAGTCTTATTTTCCAGATGAGTTCAGGTCTCTATGGTGTCCGCGATGAGAAGGGCAAGTTCGATGAGGATCGTTATGCCAAAGTGATGCGCTTTTGTCGTATGACAGAGATCAAGATCGCACAGGGGGCCAAACAGACCGGCGGAAAACTGGCTGGGTCAAAAGTGACGGCTGATATCGCGTACTACCGTGGTATCGAGGAGGGAAAGGACCTCTTCTCCCCTAACCGTTTTCCTTACGCAGATAGCACCGAACATCTCCTTGATTTTGTAGAAAGATTGCAGAAGATCTCAAAAAAACCTGTCGGTATGAAGATCGTCATCTCTGATGCAAGCGCCTTTGAAGAGATAGTCGTAGCTATGACTGAACATAAAAAAGCAGGTCGACCACTTCCTGACTTCATCTCTGTCGATAGCGGCGAAGGCGGCAGTGCGACCGCACCGCTTGAGTTGATGGAGTCAGTAGGACTGACGACCAATAATGCGTTATATGTCATAGATACTTTGTTGCGTAAGCACCAGCTGCGAGACGACATCAAGATCATTGCCAGCGGAAAGATACTCACCCCTGATGATGTCATCATCACCATGTCGATGGGCGCGGATGCTGTCGGTATCGCCCGCGGTTTCATGATGAGTGGGGGATGCATCCGGGCACGGATGTGTTCTGGTTATGGCAATCATAAATGCCCGGTCGGTATGGCCACACAAGATAAGAAAAAACGTGCTTCATACCTTGTAGTCAAACAGGCTGGTGAGATAGCCAGCTACCACAAAAATCTGCTCAAGGGCATGAAGGTGATGCTTGCTATCATGGGCTTTGATCACATCAGTAAGCTCAGTAAGAAGAACCTTACCTTTAAGGACCAAAATGGAGAGATCTTCTTCGATATAGACAAACATTTTCACCATAAGCTCCATATATGATATGATCTCAGACCGAGATGAGAAATATGATCAAAAACAGACTGGAGCAACATGCCTAACTACGGATTAGATATCTGGGGGAACGACAACTTCGTCATCGATGATGGTCTAGTCAAAGTCGCCTACAAAAGCTCTCCTCCACTGCTTGACATCACCCATGAGATAAGAGAAAAAGGTATTCGCGGTCCTCTGCTCCTACGCTTTCCACACCTCATAAGCAAGCAGATCGATCAGCTCTATAGCAACTTCAATCGTGCTATCGACGAGAACCAGTATACCGGTGATTTCCATGCGGTCTTTCCGCTTAAAGTCAACCAGTTTCCCAATGCCCTGAGCGCGATAGTAAAAGAGGGTAAGAAGCGTGGTTACGGCCTTGAGGCGGGGTCTAAAGCCGAACTGGTACTGGCGATGTCACTTACACCACTGGGTGCTCCGATCACTGTCAACGGCTTTAAGGATACCGAATCTATTACACTGGGTTTCATGGCAGCACAGATGGGACATGACATCACCTTGACCATAGAAGGTCTTGGAGAACTTGAATCCATCATCGAAGTCTCACAAAACTGCAGCATGCCCGTACCAAAGATCGGTATACGCATCCGTTTACACAGCGCTGGCAGCGGAGCCTGGGCAAAAAGTGGCGGCATCAACGCCAAGTTTGGCCTCACTTCGACCGAACTGCTCGAAGCGATGGAACTGCTACGTAGATATAAGCTCACAGACAAGTTCACTATGATCCATTTTCACATCGGCTCACAGATGGAAGATATCGCACCGCTTAAAAAAGCACTTCGTGAAGCAGGAAACATCTATGCTGAACTAAAGATGATGGGTGCAAACGAGCTGCACGCCATCAATATTGGCGGAGGACTTGCGGTAGAGTACTCGCAGCACACCTCGAAACGTCTTAAGAACTATACCCTTATCGAGTTTGCCAATGATGTCGTCTATCTTCTTCGTGAAGTGATGAATGCAAAAGGGGTAGTACACCCGGATATCTTTACCGAATCAGGTCGTTTCATCGTAGCTTCACACGCCATATTGATCACGCCGGTATTGGAACTCTTCTCGCATGACTATCAGGAGCGATCACTCAGGTTTAAAGAGACAAACCCACCACTTATCAAAGAACTACGTTATCTAAATAAACAGGTCACACCAAAAAACTGCATAGAGTACATGCACGATGCTCTTGACCATATGGAGTCTCTTCTGACTCTTTTCGATCTGGGTTATATCGATCTTCAAGACCGTTCCAATGCCGAGATACTGGTCCATAATATCATCAAAAAATCCCTCTACCTCTTTGAAGGAAGAGCGACCCCGGAACTTGAGAGAATGCAAGAAAAGCTACAGGAACGTTATCTCGTCAACAGCTCCTTTTTTCAGAGTATGCCCGATTATTGGGGGCTTGGACAACATTTCCCTGTCATGCCGCTGGATAGACTTGACCAGCCTGCTATGCGT
>JADGEC010000134.1 GCA_016744575.1 Sulfurimonadaceae bacterium
GGATGAAGTCCGCAAATGAAGATTGTAATAGTTTCCAGCATATTCGCTTACAAAGCTACCTCGTATCATTGAGATGTCCTCTCTTTGCTAACTGTTTGTCTCATTCAGATTCTTTATATTATAATCATGTCAGTCAATATAAGTCTTTATGATATAGGTATTGTAAAAGACATGGACTTGACTATACGAGGTATAATGAAGATCTGATCGGATGTGATATGAAACAGCAGATGTATAGGTTGAACGAGTTTTTCAATCAAACAGTCTTCCGATCCCTACTTGTCCCGCTGTTACTTATTATCCTTGGTATCTTCGCAATACACTCTATTCAGATCATGACGATAATCGAGAATCAGAAGAAGGACCTGATCGAGAGGTTCCATCAGGAAGCTCAGGTCAGGGTCCATGGACAGGCCGATGAGATCGAGATGATACTGGGCAATATAGAGACGCAGCTTCTAAGCATACAGAATGTCATAGAGGACTACTATAAGAATCAGATCGATTTTATTGTGAACAAGCGTGATCGTTTTGAGATCAGACAAGACGATCAAGGGTTTTATTATAAACCGGAGTCCCATATAGGCAGTGGTGTCGTCTTCATGCCTCAGGCATCACCGACTAAGCAGGACATTACCGATGCGTATAATCTTGAGAGACTAGATCACTTGAGCATACCTCTAGTCGATAGAAATGATCACGTCGTCGCAGCATGGATGAATCTTGAGAACTATATGGTCCGCTACTATCCATTTTTTGATATGAGGCACATCTTAGAGCCGGATATGGATCTCAAAAGCTTTAATTTCTACTATGAAGCCGATCCGGTACACAATCCACAGATGCAGAATATTTGGACAACACCCTATCTTGATCCGGCTATGAAAGGCTGGATGACGTCACGAGTCGCACCGATACGTAAAGAGCATACTTTTTTAGGTGTCTTTGGTATCGATGTTAATATTCAAGATATCTTGATGACGTTGCCGCAGACTGATGAGGATATCTATCAGACAGAGATATTCATCACCAATAGTCAGGGCGATCTATACGCGATAAGTGAACGACTAAAACAGTTCTTTGATCTGAATCGACTTAAGGAGTATACGGACGGTAAGAGTCTCGCCACGGAGATCGTTCAACCGGAACAACTCACGATATTGAATCCCGACAACAACGCATTGACGACTCAGATCAGACCTTTGTTCAAAAAGAGCAGCTATGTGAAGGTCGACTATAAAGAGTCACACTATTATATCTACAGTGCACCGATCAAGAACATAGGATGGAAGATCTTCAATGTCGTAGAAGAGCGACAACTGCTCTCCAGACTCAATACCATTGAAAAAGAGAACTTACGGATCTCGATCACTGCTTCATTTGCCTTTATCACACTATTTCTCATCATCATCTTGAACCTCAGACATAAGGTGAAGAAAAGTGCAGTACTGATCAGCAGACCGATCGAGGAGTTGAGCAAAGCTACCAAAGACCTAAGAGGGTTTAGACGAAAGGAAGATGAACAGATACTGGAGATCTCTGAGTTGTATGATGACTTTTATGAGATGTCTCGTGAGGTGGTCCAGAACGATGATATCTTGAATCAGAGGGTGGATGAGCGAACAGAAGAGTTGAACGAGAAGATAAAGACCATCGAAGAGCTACAGGTCAAACTGATAGATCAAAGTATCCGCGACCCATTGACCGATCTTTTCAATCGAAGATATGGGAACGATGTGTTGAGTCGTGAGAGCTCTCAAGCTATCTTAGAAGAGGAGCCGTTAGCTATTGCGATGATCGATATCGATCATTTTAAAGATGTCAATGATAATTATGGTCATCAGGAGGGAGATACCGTCCTTATCAAGCTCAGTTCGATAATACGGGCTTTCATCAAACACCGGGATGTCGCTGTACGATATGGCGGAGAGGAGTTCTTGTTGATATTACCACGATACTCCAAGGTCGAGGCTTCAGCGCTTGTATCGAAGATCCGCTATCGTTACCATGAGTTGATGATCGAGTCAAATTATCTTGAACATGGTCTGACCTTGTCCGCCGGGATAGCTTCCTTTCCTGAAGACTCAAATAGTGTCGAAGTGGTGATCGATCTTGCCGATAAAGCCCTCTATGACTCAAAGAAAGGTGGACGTGATACGATCACGATCTATTCTGCAAAGTGAGATCTTAGGTCTGGGACTAAAACAGAGCTAAATAGAAGGAATAGGATAGGCATTATAAGTCTGCTCAACATAGATAGACTCATTTAGATGATCGGCTTTCATGAGGATGAAGTTTGCAAATAGAGAACGTGACAGTCTCTAGTATATTTGCTAAAAAAGTTGCCTGTCCCTATTTTTTGTCCCTATTTTTGGCTTACATGTTTTCATCGTAAAGTCATACAGCGAGAGTATAGCTCCTTATCCGAGATCATCTCATCGCTATTGCTTTTGAGATAAATCAAAAAGAGTGATCAGCTCTTATGCATAGGATCAAACAGCAAGTCTGTATCCCACTCCATATTCTGTGATGATATATTTTTTGTGTGGATCAGAGTCGTATATTTTTTTTCTTATATTTTTAATATGGTAATCCAAAGATCGTTCTGAGCTGATCTTAGATAGTCGATCAGCCAGGGTCCTTCTTGGGACGACCATATTTTTTGAAAGGATCAAAGTCTTTAATAATTCAAATTCTATATGGGTCAGGGCCAAGGTGTTATTATTAAAAAGAATCGTCATCGATCGTATTTCAAATATATCTATATTTAGACCAATACGACTTGTCTTGTTTAATGCTAGCCAGACCCTGGCTTCTAACTCCTCTAGGTCAAAAGGTTTAGTCATATAATCAACAGCTCCTAACTTAAAGGCCTTTAACTTATATTCTGTTAGGGCATGCGCACTGATCACGATGATAGGGATCGCGATCTTATTTTTAAGTGCTTTTAGGATCTCAAAGCCATCATAATCGGGAAGTGTGATATCAAGAAGCAATAGATAGTAATGATCGTGATGTATATGTGCAATGGTATCGGTAGCTGTAAGGAAACGGTCTACTTTAAAGCCAGAATCAACTAAAAAGTCTTGAGTGAGCTTACCTGCATACTCATCATCTTCGACCATGATGATACTGGTCTTTTTCATAGACACCTCAAAAACTCAGAATACTCAGATTCTACTCTGTTTTTCCTAACAATTAAATGTTATATTGTCGTTGATCTATGGATGTGTTATATGAAGGAGAATATTTGATAAGATCACTTGTATTGATCGCTATTGTTGTTTCGAATCTTTTTGGAGAGGGGAAAGAAGATATTGAAAAAGTCTCTTTACAGCTTAAATGGAAATATCAATTTCAGTTTGCCGGGTTTATAGCAGCAAAAGAAAAAGGCTTTTATAAAGAGGCTGGGATCGATATAGATCTTATTGAGTTCGATGATCAGACTGATGTCATCGAAGAGCTCGAGAATGGTGATGCAGACTTTGCGGTCAGTGATTCTTCTTTAGTCTATGAAGCGATGAAAGGTGCAGATGTTGTAGCCTTGATGGCTATATTCCAAGAGTCCCTTATATATTCATGGCCCTGCGATCATCAAATATCAGATCGATCGAAGATATGAGCAATAAAAAAATAGCACTTTATGAAAATATTCATGGAGTCTCATTGAAGGCTTTGCTAGAGTCAAGGAATATTAGCTATACGGGCATGCCTATTATTGACAAACTTGAAAAACTGATCAATAA
This sequence comes from Sulfurimonadaceae bacterium, assembly GCA_016744575.1. GTDB lineage: Bacteria > Campylobacterota > Campylobacteria > Campylobacterales > Sulfurimonadaceae > BB26. Next base: position 3,747 of record JADGEC010000134.1, read on the forward strand.
AGAAGTCGACATAATGACAGCATACCTATCGCATGAACCTTTTGTAGCAAAAAGCATGGGCATAGATACGGTTACCTTTGATCCTAAAGATTATGGTTTCGGAGGCTATGGAGACATCCTCTTTACCTCCAAAAAGATACTTAAGATGAGACCAGAACTAGTAAAAAAAATGTATTCAGTCACCAAAAAGGGGTGGGAGTATGCTTTTGATCATCAAGATGAACTAGTCGATATTATTTATGATAGATACAACACCTTGAACAAATCGAAAAAAGCTTTAAAATATGAAGCTGAGATATTAAAAAAAATAAGTGGTATTGGTAATGACTTTGGAGAGATCAATGCGGATAAAGTAAAAAGTATTTCTCATCTATATAGTTTTATGGTGACGAAAAAATACGATAGGTCGGTCTTAGATGATTTTATATATGAGTATAACAATAAACTAGAACTGACACTGACTCAAGAAGAACGTGATTATTTGAAGCGTAAGGAGACAATAAGAGTCTGTGTTCAACCGCAACTTATTCCAATAGACGGTTTTGTAGATAACAGACATCAAGGACTAGTAGGTGATTTTTATAAGCTACTAGCCTCAGAGCTTGATATCAAGTATGAATATATTGTTCCTAAAAGGCCCCAAGAGCTTGATGACCTTGCTAAAGAGAACAACTGTGATCTGGTCTCAATCATCGCTACAAAGCAGACTAGATCTCCAAATATCAAACCTACAAATACCTTGTTTAAAGTCAGTTTTGCGATCATCACAAAAATAAATAGATCCTTCATCAAGAATGATGCAATGCTTAAAGATAAAAGATTTCTCGTCTCCTATGACTCTGTGAAAGCACATATTTTACAGTTCTATCCAGATATGGATATCGAAGTGATAAGAACGACGCAAGAGATGAAAGCGCTAGTATTAAACGATCAGGCATATGGGATCATCACTTTTGATTTTATTTCGGATCTGTTGGTCGATCAGATCGGATATGATAATGTAAAAATAAATGGTTTTTTACTACCGGATGATCCGTTAGAAGCAAGCATAGGAGTAATAGAGGATGAGCGGATCTTACTCGACATTCTAAATAAGTCGATAGCACGACTAAGTCCTAAGCTGATCACAACATATACTAATAATTGGAAACTGACTCGGCATATCAAAGAGGTCGATTACTCACTTGTGATAGAAGTAGTAATAATATTTTTGATCCTATCCATTTTTGCAGTGATATGGGTCTTGACGATCAAAAAAAAGAACACGATACTGCAGCAAGCAAAAGATGAGATTACAGTCTTAAACAGCACTCTTGAACAAAGAGTAAAAGTAGAGATCGAAAAAAACGAGAGACAACGACTCATCATGATGCAACATTCACGTTTAGCGCAGATGGGGGAGATGATAAGCATGATCTCTCATCAATGGACACAACCTTTAAATGTCTTATCACTCTTATCTCAAACAATCGTCTTAAAATATAAAATAGGTAAGATCGATGAACAGATGATAGATGATTTTAAACTAAACTCTCAAAATCAGATCATACAGATGTCTAATACGATCAAAGATTTTAGAAATTTCTTTAAACCAGAAAAAGAGAAAGTCATCTTTGACATCACAGGTCCCATCGATCATGCCCTCAGTATCTTGCGGCCATTATTGGATGTCAAGAGTATTCAGGTCAATAGTTCTCTTGAGGGATCACTATTTATTGAAGGTTTTCCAAATGAGCTGGAACAGTCACTGATCAACATTATTAATAATGCAAAGGATGCACTCTTAGAAAACGATGCTGAGAAAGAAAAGATCATAAATATCTCTCTAACGCAAAAGAGTTCAAAGGTCCGGTTGATCATAGAAGACAATGGGCAAGGAGTCCCAGAAGAGATCATAGAGAAGATATTTGATCCCTATTTTTCTACTAAAACTGAAAAAAATGGTATGGGAATAGGGTTGTATATGACAAAGCTCATCATTGAAGAGCATATGAATGGAACGATAAATGTTGAAAACACAAAAGATGGCGCTAGGTTTATCATAGAGTTTTTTATTGTGGAAGTGTAAAGCTCTTTGATCTTTCTTCGGATCGCCCGTCAAGTATTGTGTTGGCTGCCGTCTTGGATGCTTCGAGAGACTATCTTTTACCTGTGATAAGTCGACCTGCTTTTTTTACTTAGCTCACACGGACGAAGAGGTGGGAAGGGAGATCGTTAGACAGGCACCCTCTTTGGAGTTTTCGGCGATGATACTCCCCTTTAGATGTTTCTCGACGATGGTCTTGGAGATATAGAGGCCCAGTCCTGTACCATTGAGCTTCTCTTTGGTGGTGAAATAGGGATCGAACACTCTGTTCAAGATCGTCTCATCGAAACCGCCGCCATTGTCACAGAGTGTTGTGATGACATGACTATTATCTTCAGTTATCGTGATGGTGATGGTTGGTTCCTTGATCTTTTTATCCACCAATACATCTCGGGCATTGTTGATGAGGTTGATATAGACTTGCAGGAGTTCACGTGCATAGGTCTTTAGCCTGAACATACTATTACTATCTATGTCAAGCTTGATGCCGCGGCTTTCGAGGCTTTTTCCGATGATCTTCTCTGCTTCCAATACGACTTCATAGACTGTGGTCTCCTCTGATGCTTTAGCTGGTTGGAAAAAATCTCTGAAATCATCGATGGTCTTGGAGAGATGCATCGTCTGTTTTATGATCTTCTCGGCCTGCCTGCGAAGGCTCTCTTCACTGGTCTCCTGGAGTTCGATATCAGCAAGGATGTTGCTCGCACCCATGGAGATGACGGTGATCGGTTGTCGCCATTGATGTGCGATCATACCGATCATCTCTCCCATCGCCGCATGCCTGGACTGCGCTATCATGATATCCTCTTGCTCTTTGGCCTGTTGCAGCGCTATCTTTCGCTCTGTGAGGTCTTTGACAAAACCTAAAAGATAGTTTTTCCCATGGTAGAGTACATAGTTGATAGTGATCTCGACCTGAAAGATCTCTTCATCTTTTTTTTGATACCTTGATTCCATAGTTAGAGACCCCAGACGCTTGATCTCCCCAAAATGTCTTCTCCATTGGCTCACTGGAAAATCAGGGTCGATATCAGTTACTTTCATCTTTAAGAGTTCATCCTCACTGTATCCCAATAAGAGAGATGCTGCTTTGTTGACCCGTTTGAAACGACCATCTTCATCGACAAGGAAGCTGGCTTCACTGGACTGCTCTATCGCATATTTTAGAAGACCCAGGTCCTCTTCGTTTTGTTTAAGGTCTTGGATCAATAATGCTATAAAAAACAGTAATATTGGGGCGACGATTATCGTTGTGAAAAATACGATAGTCTGTAAGTCCCGGTCAAAAGCTTCTCCGGTCAACCAGTAGTTCTGAGGGATGATCAGAAGTTTCGCGAGGATGGTAGCTAAGATCGTGAATGTAAGGATAAAAGGCCAGAAACCCAGCCTGATCAGTGTGTTTACAAGTAGCTTTTTCATTTGGGACAGTCTAACATCAAACACTCACGAAAGTAAAGGTAGCAGTTCACCCATAGTCTATCATAGGCCCGCTTCCGTCCTGATACGGCATCGGATGCAAGTCCAATAGTCATATTCTTTGATTTTAGAAGATAGATAGAACTCCTTACTTGTGATTGCAACGGTCTAGTATTTCAGGTATATTTCGACGTGATAATGAGTAGTAAGGGTAAGCATTGAAAAGATGGTTCGATAGAGATGATAATAGGGCGATCCTCTTAGCAGGGATCTTGGCGTTGACAGTAAGCATCGGGGTGGCCAGGTTCGCATTTACCTCACTATTGCCTTCGATGCTGGAAGATACCCTTACCGTAACGGAAGCAGGACTCCTTGCATCATCAAACTTTTTCGGTTACCTCTCTGGGGCGATCTTCGCCATCTTCATCAAAGATATAAATATCAAGGTGAGATATTTTCGTATTGGTATGTTTTTAAGTGTCCTAACTACTCTTTTCCTTGCGATGACTACGGATGATAGCTTGTGGCTTTTCTCAAGGGTCGTCGCCGGATTTGGGTCGGCTATGGTCGTGATAGTCGGTGGTGCATTAGTCATGGTCAAGCTGGACCTGGAAGATAAGACTAAAGCGATGGGCATACACTTTAGCGGTATAGGGGTGGCGATCGTCATCAGTGAACTGATCAGCCAGTATGTGTTGGTAGAGGGTACATGGCGTGATGCCTGGCTTGCCTTGACACTTTTTGCGTTCATGGTCACTTTTTACTCTGTCTACATCCTGTCGTTTGAGAAGAGTAGGCAGAGTGAGGCTGTTAAGCATAAGTTATCTCTTACGGTATTTACTCCGTATGTCCTCTTATTGATAGTGGCATATATGTCTGAAGGTGTGGGTTTTGTGATCCAGGGTACGTTCTTACCCGACATCATCAACTCCTTGGAAGGACTTGATGGTCTTGGGAACGTCGGTTGGCTGATCGTCGGACTAGCAGGTATCCCATCATCGATCATCTGGATGCGGCTGGCGCACAGCTATGGCAGCGTGAACATCATCATCATCGTCATGGCCTTGCAGATAGTCGGCATCTTGATCCCTGCGATCAC
>JADGEC010000135.1 GCA_016744575.1 Sulfurimonadaceae bacterium
AGGATGACACTGCATCGCTTCTTTGAGAGCTTTATGAAGTGGTAGGGCACAGTGAAGGCAATCGCGATCACACTTTTCGTGACACCTCGAAGGAGTCACAGGATGATTTTTTGATGTGCTTATCAACCTGAAATATCTACCACTTCATAAAACTTTCAATTTTAAAAGCTCTTATTGTCCTCACTCGTCCCCTTGAGCCATCGCCAACACTTGCAAGATATCTCACCTGCTGGGCTTTCGGGTCTTTGTGTATCTGGTAAGTAAATGTTCTCGTCCGCAGTCTTTAGCGCCCGGACGGTGTCGCTGAGCATAGGCTCAATGGGAGGCTCGGTGAGCGTCCTATGAAGCTATGGTGATGCCTTCTTCTTTACAGTATTCTCGGAAGCCTTCACAATGCTGCTCAAGGTACTCGAAGACCTTCTGATGGAAGGGCGGGGTCTTACTGTTTCGCATGAAGCGGTTTCCGATGGCAGTCTTGATGCTGTTCTCGGTCGTACTGAGCTCTTTGGCGGCAAAAGCGAGGCCGCCTGTCTGCCAGAGTCCGTGCTGGATGTTCTTGTAAAGTGAGAGCTCTGAATTAAATGCCATCTGTCGTAAACCTTCCGCTATCTTTTGCGATCTTGTTATAATGTTTATGTTTATGTTTATGTTTAGTAAACGTAAACGATAAGAGCATTATAAACCAAATGGATTAATAAAGTCAAGCCATTTGGAGTATTTTAGTAAAAAGGGTTTATTTTGGGAACAGCAGGCGATAGATTTGCAGAGGCTCTTGACAGTATCTATGGAAAAAGTAGTAGTAGAAAAGCATCTGAGAAGCTTGATATCCCACAGACATCTATAGACCGTCTGAAAAGAAAACCGAATACTACAAAGCAGATGTTACAGATAGCACATAATGAAGGTATATCAATTGTATGGCTTGAAACCGGCGAAGGTGAGATGCTCCAATCAGTAGAAGTCAGAGAGCAGATGAGCAGTGCTGATGTCGTCTCAGAACCGAACGCCCCTTATGAGAAGTACCGCAAAGAGGCGATGATCAAAGTCACTTACAATAAAGAGATCTATGCCTCTGCTGGTGGCGGTGCTACCAATGGTGACGACTCCAAAAGTGAGGAGCTTGCTTTTGCCCCATCGTTCCTTGAGAAGCAGTTTGGAGTAGGGGTCTATAAGGGACTTAACATCATCACCGCTACGGGCAATAGTATGGAGCCCACGATTGTCAGCGGTGAGCTGCTTTTTATCAATCCCTTCGAGAACGAAGACCACCACATCAAAGACACTGCCATCTATGTCATCAACTGCACCAACGGTGTCTATGTCAAGCGGGTCGTCCAGGACCCTTTCGCAAAGACCATCACCCTGGTCAGTGATAACAGCAGCATCGGCGACATGGTGCTAAAAGATGGTGATATGGACGGGTGCAAGATCATCGGACGGGTCATCGGGCATTGTGCAGTGTTGTGATGGAACCGCTAAAAACAGCTAAGACCGTATGTCGTGAGTATGTCAGTGACACACACTCTCTATGTGACACAATAAGTAACAGAGCCGTCGATTTTAACTGCGATTAAGGTGCTAGGCACACACGATCATGTATAATGCTTGTAAGGCATGTCTTAATCTAGCTTGTCCTTATCGTGTTATTATAGTATGGATACAGACAGATCAGATAGCATCTGGATAAGATGGTGTGGTAGCCATCTCTTCCGAAAAATAGATTAGTGTTTAGCCCGGCTACTTCGGTGGTCGGGCTTTTTTTTTGCCTTTTTTTTCGTGATCACAGAGAATGGGAAACGCCCGGACCCATCCCGAACCCGGAAGCTAAGCCATTCATCGCTGATAATACTGCTCTTTTCAAGAGTGGGAACGTAGGGCGTTGCGAAAAGATAAAAAAAACACTAATCTACGCAACGGAGGTGAAAGATGTTATTTGACGCAGTCAGTTATCTAACTATAGCTATCGTGTATCTTGCTCTAGCTATCCATAAGTGGTTTCTCTAGCCACGATTCGAGTCAGGGTCTACCACCCCTGGCTCGTTATATAATCGTACAATTCCCAGATTACTTAAATATTACTGCATATTTCAATGATGCTTACGTGTACTTTATCCAGTGATGCTCTGAGATGATGCGTAGTCCGGTGTCTTTTACATCACGAAGGGTGACAGCCTTCTCTATCTTCCTGCCAAACGATGAATGAACCCAGTGGTCACTACCGATGTCCCCTATGACAAGATAGTCTGTAGCTCTCTTGACCCCTTTATGCATCTCACCACCTAGATCTACCGTTATCTCTTCACATACTTTTCTCGTACCAATGGTGAACACACCTGTAAACACAAAACTACTCCCTGCGATGATGATCTCTGGTTCCGGTCGGTCGATGGGTAGGTCTGTGCTACCATTCGCTACAGTGTCCGGTTTTTTCTCACCTGTCATCTGAAGGATGAGCTCGAGCAATTCGACTTGCTCTTCTGCATCAAGCACGTCGTCTTCAAGCATCTCAGAGAGCCTCTTGTAGAGAATGTTGATGGGAAACTCATTTGCATACTTCTCGTGGTCTTTCATCCACTTCAATAGGTACTCAGACTCATCCTGAGTGATGACACCGTCACTAGCGGCCATCTTGCAAATCCCGATAAGCTCATCGATGTGCCTGTCGAACAATACGTCTTTGTTGAATGTCACTTTTGGTTGTCCCTGGTCATCTATTATGCTCATCATCAATCCTCTGTCTCTTTATATTTCTCAGCATCGACAAGTATCTCATAATGAATAAATGGCGCCTCTTTTATCTCGACTCCCAGAAGCCTTGCTTTCATATCACTGTCAAGCTCTCTATAGACTATCTCGCTCGCTATCTCTGCTTGCACATAACCAAGCTTCCTTCTTCCATTTGAGGACTTCCCATAGACAGCGATGGCATTTGTATCGTGCTTGTTTTTCGGTTCACGCTTGAAATAGATGGACAAGTCACTCCCCGTCGCCCACTCTATGCATGCTTTCATCCTGAATGTCACCCCTGCTACATAATAGCTGTCATCCTCAAAGGCGATATATCCATCTGGGATGTCTGGTATGGAAAAGGTGTCTTGATGCTTGATGTCCTTACTTATTGGAGCTTCATCTTTACGTTTGACCTTCTTGCCCTTGGAGGTATCATCATTTGAACTCCCTTTCACCATTCTGACCAAAAAATTTCCAACATAATAAATGAGTACGACCACTATCACCATCGTAATAACTTCCAAAATTTATCCTTTTCATAAAACTAAATTAAACCATATGGCTTGACATAATAAACCAAATGGATTATACTGTCAGAATCAAACCACTTTCAGGGATGCGGCGGGTTTGACACCTTTGGTGCGCCGCGTCATCCCTGAGAGGCATCAAAGGAGCCAAAATGGCACTTTCAAAACACCCTTTTCTCTACAAAGCCATCGGTCTCGCGATCGAACGCTTTGGAGAGCGACATCACATCACTGCCAGACAGCATCTTGCACCACTTCTGGGGTTCACCGGGAAAAATGGCAGCATCCAGCTCGGTACATCTTTGAATCATACCACCTACAACCCAAGTTCCCCACACTCTTTAAGCATAGATCAGCTTGCAGTCCTACTTGATGAGTTAGGAGGTGACAGACACATCATCCTTGATGCACTGGCAAGGGAATATGGCGGGGTCTTTCACTCAAATGCACCTTCTGCTAGCACCCATGATGACGTGCGAGATCAGCTCATAGAGATAGCCGGTCTCACTGGCGATCTCTCAAAGCGATATCTTGAGTTCAAAAACAATGACGGCGTCGTAGATGACCTTGAGACTGAAGAGCTTGAGAACATCGCCTACGAGGCCAGAAAGCAATTACGATCGTTTGAAGAGATGGTCGCTGCTGGCAGAGAGAAGAAGGAGTAGGGTAATGGCCACACTGACATTCAAGAAGGGCTCGACACCACATATACTTCATACGACATTCATGGCTGGTGATTCACTGACGTACGATGAGGCGTATGAGAACAAGAAGATAAGACACTTGACCCAGCGAGTCGCAGACCTGAACAAGAAATTTGTCGAGGCCAACATAACAAGCCCTCTGATGGTCATCGACGAAGCCAACGAACGAGGCGGTACACATGCACGCTATTTCTATCGTGGGGTAGGGTGTCCGTTCGAGCATCGTGCTGGAGCAAGGGGGTATTGATCTTGAGCACGTTGACAGTCGCTTTCGCGATCATCTTTATCATCTTTGCTATCTTTAGTGATGATAAAGGATTCACGATAGTGTTTTTGCTTCTTGCTGTCATCACCCTTTCAATTCGTGTGGATACACTCGAGAATATCCACACGACTGACACTCATATTTGTGGTTGTGTCTCTCCACCATCCTGTCAAGAAAATTTGATGTTGGAGTCGAAGAGATGAGCTTAAACTCAGGCTTTTTACAAGATGGACAAATAGTAAAGCCTTGTGTTCTTTTCTCGTCTTCAAGAGCTTTGATACGCTTTTCAAGCTCTATTATCTTTTGAGGCAGGCTCTTTAATAGGTCATAGTGTTCTGGGATTTTGCGAAGTCTATTCATAAATCTATCGATGATCATTTTATTAAGTCTCTTTCGGGGGATTTAAAGAGTGGTAACGGGTACATCCGACAAGATAAACACCCGTCACCGAAACACGCACATGGCGCACTCGATGGTATCGAAGTGCTGATAAAAGAACGCTGACAGGTTCGCTCTCATTCTCCCAGCCTCCAAGCCGTGAGTTCGAGCCATCCTGTGAGCGCATAACTGCTTGGAGGCACTTATGGAAGAGACACTTTACGATCTGGCATTTGAGAGAATAACACTCTCATCAGTCATCAACGAAATAGCCCCTGAGCGGATAGATGAGATGCTATCACTGCTCTCGACTGATATCTTCTACCTACCTGCTCATCAGGACATCTACACCGCTATCGACTCCCTTTATAAAGCACGTAAGCCTATGGACGAAGAGTTCATAAAAAGGACATTGCAGGCTGAGAAGCGCTTTGATGAGAGCGCGATGCTTGATGTCCTGTTAGCTAACCCTGCGATGGACATCGCGTCCTATGCATTTGAGCTAAGAGAGATGTCACAAAAGCGTAGGCTTCTTATGATGACTTCGATGATAAAGACGAAGGTACTCGAAGAGGGTGCCAGCGCTGATGATGTCCGTGCGATGATAGATAATGAGCTCGTGGGTATGGAAGAGGGTTCGGGTATCGTGATGCCAAAGACGATGGCTCAGGCTATCACTGAGTATGACAGCATGATCGAGCCAACAAAGATATCCACTGGAATCAGAAAGATAGACGAGATGCTGATGGGTGGGTTTGAAGCGGCACAACTCGTCCATGTCGGCGGTGAGAAGAACGTCGGTAAGACGACACTGATGAAGCAGATACTCTACAACACATCAGCAGGCATTGACTCTCTCTTCTTTAGCTTCGAGATGCCTGCGTGGAAGATGGCTAAATATACTAAGCGCATGACTGGAGCAGCTGACCTGAACCGTTACCGCATCATAGACACGCAGATGATGCGAAGCCGTGACGTGATGGATGTCGCACGTATGATCCGCATGATGTGGCGTCGATATGGTATACGCTTCGTGCTCATAGACTCCAAGATGAAGCTCACACACAAGACCTTCAAAGGAAGCAGTGACAGCGACAGGAAGGGCGATATAGACGCTGTACTCAATGCAGTGGTCCAAGAGACGGGTATCGTCTTGATGATGATCACGCAGCTGTCAAAGAACGATGTAGAGAACGGGACGATGAGTAACTACGGGTCAGGACTTTCGGACTATGAGGCTGACATGCAGATCATGCTTTATCACTCCAAGGATACACCGGGAGCAGTAGAGGCTAAGATCACTAAGGAACGGCAGGAAGTGCAGCATGCGCCTGTTTTGCTGTGGCTTGATAAGAAAGAGCTGAAGTTCGATGATACGAGGGCTGTAGAGATAGTATACGATGAGGGGTCGACTGGGATGAGTTATGAGAACTATGAGATGGTGGTGGTGTGATGAGTGAACTGTTACGGCAATTGAACGAGAGACCTATCGCGTATCATAAGATATACAGACGGGTGACAGGGTCGACGACTGCAGGACTACTGCTGTCGCAGTTGATGTACTGGTTCAGTAAGCAGGACGTCTTCTACAAGACGAACGCTGACATCATCGAAGAGACTGAGCTGACACCAGATGAGTTGAAATCAGCGAAGAGAAGGATCAAGTCGCTTGACTTCATCACCATCGAGATACGTGGTGTACCTGCCAAGACGTTCTACTCTATTGACTGGGATCTGTATGAGGGAACACTACTTCGATTCGCTCAGGAAAGCTCAGAGACCAGCGTCAATACTCCACCAACTAGTCAGGGGGAATCACCCCATCCAGTTGGTGGAAATCCCACCAACTGTGCGGTGGAAATCCCACCAACTATTAATGATATATCTTTTGACATAGACTACACAGAGACTACTACAGATATTATTTCGCGCAAAAGTGCGCGGAAGAAGAACAAAACATCTTTTCCTTCGGATGATAGAGAGCTCAAAGAGTATGCCATCATCAAAGCATCGTCATCCGCTGTCCGCTGTCCTATCAAGACCTACGAATCCTTCAAAGACCATCACCTGGCTAATGGCTCGACGTTCAAAGATTGGCAGCGCGCGTTCAATATGTGGGTCGGTAACTTCTTCAAGTTCGAGACACCCAACTCTGTCGAAGTCGTAAGGCTTGGGACTAAGACAGTCTACGAAGGGACCTACGACTACGATCAGCAGTTACTCAGCATCGATGGCGGTGCACGTGCTGTCCGAGTCCCTTTGGACATCTTCTTCACCGAACTTCACGACGGTAAAGTCAAAGTCATAGGCAAGGTATCGTGATGCCGAAGAAGATATGTAATCATCCTGGGTGCAATACGCTCATCAGCATGAAGGAAAGATACTGCGATGAGCATCGAAGAGAGACGGTCAAGCGAAAGAACAGTGAGTATGATGAGAGACGTAGGAATAAGAAGCATGATAGATTTTATCACTCAAAAGAATGGAAGGGACCTCGGAACAAGATTATGGAGAAACATGGCGGGTTGTGCCTGTGGTGTGAAAGGATTGGTCTAACAGTAAAAGCTAAAGTCGTTGATCACATCATTCCTCTTAGTGTTGACTGGTCGTTGCGAGCCGAACTATTTAATTTACAACCATTGTGTGATCCTTGCCATGCGAAGAAGACCGCAGAAGATGTGAAGACATACGGGAGGGGGGCATGATTTTCTACGGATCGAAGTGCCGCTACACCGCCGCTTATATACAATTTTTACAAAAACATTTTCTTAGGGGGTAGGGCTTGTCCAGGAAACCTATTGATTGGAAACATCTTGAAGAGGATTACTTCAATGGGAGATTTGCGACTAAAGCGGCAATGGCTGAACGCTATGGATGTTCTGCTACTGCGATCAACAAAAAAGCTAAGAAAGATGGCTGGCCTGATTACGCCCCCTCCAGTGAGGTTTTGGAAAAGTTCAATAAGAAGTTACCAGCAAAACCACATGAGAAGATACTTGGCAAGATAGCGATGCGAAAGGTAACTGAGTTGATCACAGAGCTGAAAAATAATTATAGCTCTGTCGATGAACCACTGATAGTCAGTTATGCAAAATCTTATGAGCGATATCTTGAGCTTGAAATACTGATGACAAAAGAAGATACTGTGCTCTATAGCCCGAAGACCGGCTCAGCCTACATCAACCCGCTCTTTAATGCGATACAGATGGTCCAGAAAAACCTGGTCACGCTTGCCAATCAGCTTGGACTGTCGATCGCAAGTCGCAAACGGCTTGGACTCACGCTCGATGATCATGATGGTGACCGTACTGGAAATCTGTTTGATATCGCTGAAAGCATAAACTCCATGGGGTCTGTCGATGTCTAAGCCATACTATGAAAAGACGTTCGACAGACATCGCGCTGATCTTGCAGCCGTCGAGTCCGGGGAGCGAGATGACATCATCTTCAATAAAAAAGCAGGGCTTGCATACGTCGCTGTCATCGAGCAGCTTCACCACTTTGAGGGAGAGTGGGCCGGGACACAGATCGTGCTCGAAGATTGGCAGCGCAAAGCCATCGCTATAAACTTCGGATGGATGAAGAAGCGTGTCGGTAAAGACGGCACCCCATTATTGAAAGAGAACCGTATACAGTGGGTGAGAAGGTTTAAGACATCATTTTGGTATGTGC